>JAGGVT010000095.1 GCA_021157815.1 bacterium
AAGCTGCTATAAACCTTGCTTACCCCTCACTAACGTTTGGGGCTCTGATTTCAATGTCCGGCTTTACAGTTCATTGCGATTTTACAGTAGTTTAAAGTAGCTTTTTCAAGGATAAATAACTTAGCGCTTATGCCCCCCAATCCTCCCCAACCCGTTCGGCTACGCTCAGGGCCTTCGACAAGCGGAGAGGAAGCAGGGAAAGTGCTTTGGAACCTCCCTCCCTCGTAAGACGATAGTTCCTGTCATCCTGAGCGCAGCGAAGAATCTATAAGTTGCTGTGTTGATGATTAAACCTGATGAAATTAATCCACGCTATCGAGAATAGATTCTTCACTTCGTTCAGAATGACAAAATTTATGCATTTAATGGAGTTTTGAGATATTCTTTATTGAAATTCTGGAGATATTTTTTAGGTTGTCTCCCCCCGCTCGCGGGGGGATTAAGGGGGGAAATGAGAATAGCAAACTAATCTTAACTCGGCGGATACACTTTCCCGATAAAATAGCTGCCGTCCGGATATAGTTTCGACATCTTAAAAAATAGATCGAGCCTTTGTTTTGACTTGCCCACGATTTCATTCTCATGAACCGCGACAAAGTTATTTTGAAATTCAGGATTGCCAGTCAACTCCGGTTTCATGCGACGGAAGTTATCCCTCTCCCGCTTAAAAGCATTGATTGCCTCATGCTTATCTCGCGGAGGAGCATCCTCTCCGCCTGTAGGAGTCATTGATCCGTATTTTCCCGTTCCAGTCATATCTTTAATATCATACCACTAAAAAGGCTATATAAAAAGGTATAAAATTGAATTGTCATCCCTGATCACAATAATAATCAAATGTATCCGAACCAACTATTTATATTATCGGGCTATGCTCAACCTGATATAATTACGTGGCAATGAAAATGCTCGGACTGGATATTGGCGACAAAAAAATCGGAGTCGCGATTTGCGGTTCAGGTTTGGCTATTGCCATCCCCAAAGGAGTTATCGATTCAGGCGGTCGGGATGACAAGCTCCACGCAATCGCAAACCTGATTGAAAGCGAGGATATCGAACTTGTTGTTGTCGGCCTGCCTCTTAACATGAAAGGTGAAATCGCGCATCAGGCAAAAAAGGTGCAGGGATTTATCAGGCATTTGAAGAAAGTGATATCAATTCCTGTCGAGATGATTGATGAGCGACTGACCAGTAAAATCGCGGGCGGCGGCGATGATGACGCTCAGGCTGCCGCTTTGATTCTTCAAACTTATATCGATAAAACAAATTTTGGAATGGGAGAAGAAAAATAATCGCCAGCATAAAAAAGCAAGTTCGCTTGTTATTAAAACTGCTGCCATCGCTGCTGCTGTATCCAATCCTGCCGCTTTTGGACTGGGGACCAATCACACACGCGTATATCAACGAAAAGGTTTTAAAACATCTTCGGGATATGTCCGGCCCCGATGATGCCACCGCCAGAAAAGCGCTTGAACAGGACAATGCGGAGGAGTATTTTATCCAGACCGCCGGATATCCCGACATTATAAAAACAAAGGGATTTCTCAAAGGCGATGCCTCCTACGATTACGCTCACAACCCGATTCCCAACCGCTACTATGGCCAGCCGAAATTTGCTCATGAGATATTTGAACATTCAATCAAATCCGGCGACCTCGAATTAACCACTCTCGCATTGAGCTGGAGAACTCACCAGATTTGCGATGTTTTCGCTCATCACGCGCCCATTGATGAATTCTGGGGATACGCAAATCGTGAAACTTTCTTCGGCGCATTCTGGCATGAGGTGCTGGACCATTTCGGCGAGGAAAATGTAGGCGAACTGCCCGGCGCGTTCTATCGCGCTGACCACTGGATATGCGAACTTATAATTGACCTTTTTTGTTATCTCGAAAAAGGAAGGGACTGGGGATACACTTTTTTGCGCGACGCCCCTCTCAAACCGCTTGCGATACTGCCCGGCATAAGCCGTGATTTTATCAATAAATACGCAGATACATTCCGCCATGAATATAAAAAAATCGAACCGATTGAATACAAGCAGGTGCTTCGCGGAAAACTGTTCAGCGATGTCCTTAATAACGCGACCTTGAGATATTGCGATTCGCTTGTAAAAAAACGATCCGGCAAAACTCTGATGAACATGATTAACAATCATGCGAAATTCGATGGATTAAAAGGCATGCTGGACAAAGTGGCATACATTACTGCCAAAGCGCTGATGAATCCAACGGCGCCATGGGCAGCGCCAAAAATCGTTCAGGATCTTTTCCTTTCGGATAACGCCTCTTACGATGATACTTTCCCGGGCATCCTGGAATCCGCTGATTATGACAACTACTACTCGGAGCATATAGAAAAGGAATGCCAGAGATACACGCCAAAACGCAACGGTATTGTAAAACTGGTTCTGGAGCGTATGCCAATCACTCCAATCAGATGGTTTGTAAAACACACTCCGCTGGTTACAGGCGGCAATGCTGTCAATCGATACCTGTTGCCAAACACTCATGATTCATACTCACTCAGCCTTAGATTTTCATACAACCTGCGTGAGCGTAATGAAGAGGATTTCATGGTGATACTCCGTCGCTCGCTGGAAGAAGCGGATATCATCGCCAAATCGTAGAATGAAATCCGATTTGGAATTCCCGTACTGGAATCCGTACGCTGAAATGTGTAAACTTGCGATGAACATTCGCCAATCATGATGAAGCAACGTATAAAATATGGATACCCTCTCGGTACAATTGCAATAGCGATTCTGGCGTATGGCAATACGCTGCTGTTCATCAGCTTGTGTATTTTTGCAACCTATTTGTTAATCGAATTCTATCAGTTGACAGGCCTGCGTTCAGATCGCCGATTATTCCCCATGAGACGATGGGGATATATCCTCGGATTGATTATCCTGTCTCTTGTATATTTAAATCTGACAAATTATTTCGATTTCGCAATCGCGTTTTTCATTGTGGGCGCGATGATTTACCGCATGGCGAATTTCCATTCTCGAAGCGATGCTTTCCTGCATGATCTGGCTGTTTCAATTCTTGGTGGAATCTATATTGGAGGATTTTTGTCTTATTTTCTCAGGCTCAGAATTCTCGGCATCGCGCTCAAGAACGCTGATATTATTCCCACAGGCAGCGGATGGCTTGCGACTATCCCGCTTTTGGGCAATGTCCTCGAAAACGCCGGATGGACATCCGGTCTCGGACAGGCTATGGCAATGGGTCCCAACTGGCTTGTGCTTCTGCCAATCCTGGGAAGCTGGGGGTATGATTTCTCCGCAATATTCACCGGCGTCCTTCTGGGAAAAACTCCACTTGCGCCAGCGATAAGCCCGAAGAAAACAATAGAGGGAATGGCGGGCGGAGTAATCGGCTGCGGAGTATCAATTGTAGTTCTCTCAATAATAATCGGGATTTCGTCGAAGTATTATCTTTTTCTTTTCGTGATAGGACTTGTCATGGGGACATTTTCACAGCTGGGCGATTTGTGTGTCTCCTCAATCAAGCGCGAGGCTGGAGTCAAGGATTCATACCATCGAATAATCCCCGGGCACGGCGGATTGCTGGATAAATGCGATGGCCTGCTGTTTGTCCTGCCGGTTTGCTACTATTTAATTTATTTTGCGATGATGATAGCCGGGATTCCGACGAGTTAGCGGCAATTGGAAATTATTGGAAATGGAATATCCATATATTATCCGAGCCTCGAACGTGAGAGAGTGTCGGAGAGCCAAGGAATTTTATTTGTAGAGGATAAAGATAAAATTGGCCACTGAAATCATTATTCGTCAATTAACCCGTCATTCCGGCGAAACAAAGTTTCCGTCATTCCCGCGAAAGCGGGAATCCATTTAAAATGAGAGATGCCAACTCACAATAAAAGAAAAATGGATTCCCGCTTTCGGGGCTGTTGAAAAAGGGCTGAATGTAGGGGGTAGGTTTCTGTGCCTACCCTAAATATTGGCATAAATACAGGGCAACCACGTAGAGTTGCCCCTACGGTCTGGGATATAATAAGCTTTTTCAACAGCCCCTTTCGCGGGAATGACAGAGTATTATTCTCAGTCTGGCTTAAAAACAATTAAATGGTGTCAGTCGTCAATTATTACGGCTTTCTCGACAGGCTTGTTAGTGAGAGATGGGTTTGACAGTAGATGAGATTAAATATTTCCTTGCATTAATGCAATTTATTTTTGAGAATGTATAATATTGATGACTTACATTAAAAGCATCGAGGTAAATAATGAATCAGAATATTTCAGAACCAGTTGAAGAAAAAAAACAAACTAAAAAAAGCAAAGTCGCGATTATCAAAACGACACCTGAAACTGCTGTTGAAGATTATATCCGCCTGATGGAAATGGCCGACTTCACCGATGCCCTTCCAAAAGATAAACACACCATAATCAAGAACAACATCTCATGGCATCTCTTCTTCCCGGGAGCAAACACAACTCCGTGGCAGATGGAGGGCACCATAAAAGCGCTGGATAAACACGGCTATAAATACACTTGTGTCCAGAATAAAACCGTTGTAACTGATGCTTATGCCGGGCAGAAATTGAATAAATACACCGGCATCTATGATAAATACAATGTCGAGGTCAAATTTAATTTCAATCCCGATGACATGAAATGGATTAGATATGAGCCGAAGGGAAAGATGCTCGTGCTCAATAAAATTTACCCCAAAGGGATTTTCATTCCCGATTATTTCATTGGGAAAAACATTATCCATCAGCCGACAATTAAATGCCATATCTACACAACCACGACCGGCTCGATGAAAAATGCGTTCGGCGGACTTCTCGGCACAAATCGACACTACTGCCATACCGACATCCATGAAACAGTCAACGACCTTCTCACGATTCAAAAAGAGATTCATCCCGGCATATTTACTGTCATGGATGGCACAACGGCGGGCAACGGCCCTGGTCCACGGACCATGATTCCCATCATAAAGGATGTCATTCTCGCAAGTTCAGATCCGGTCGCGATTGACGCTGTCGCCGCAAAGATGATGGGATACGACCCCATGGAATTGAAATACATCCGACTCGCTCATGAAAGCGGGCTTGGATGCGGGGTCATCGATGAAATGGAAATTGTCGGTGAGGATATCAACGATTTTAACTGGAAATTCCATGTCGGCGACAACATCGCAAGCATAGCCGGCGATCTATTCTGGTTCGGCCCGCTTAAATTCCTGCAGAATCTAATGTTCCATACTCCCATCGTTTATATTTTCGTCTGGGCAAGCGCGATTTATCATGACAAGTGGTGGTATCCAACAACGGGCAAGAAAAGAATCAACGAATGGTATAAAACCCGCTGGGGCAAAAAATTCCTCGATTGGGACAAGCAGTTCGAGGATTAGAATTAAACAGTTGATGCTAAATTGCACTCGAATATAGAGTAAAGAAAAATGGATTCCCGCTTTCGCGGCTGTTGAAAAAGCTCTGAATGTAGGGGGTAGGTCTCTGTGCCTACCCTAAATATTGGCATAAATACAGGGCAACCACGGAGAGTTACCCCTACGGTCTGGGATATAATGGGCTTTTTCAACATCCCCTTTCGCTCGACTTTCGACATTTAAGGCTGCCTAAATACAATTAAACCGGGTGCCGCCCATACAGCCGTCCCGGCTTTATGGGTGTTTGAAGCAAGGTTACGCATTTCACCCACAAATCACAAAAAGACGTGATGTGTGGGCGGCACCCGAGGTTTATAAATTCGATCTCTTGTTGTTTTACTACACTCAAATAAAAACACAGCCGAATTTAAAGTCGTTTCT
>JAGGVT010000111.1 GCA_021157815.1 bacterium
GGTGTTTCCTCCGTACTTGGAAGTGTAACGCTCCCATCCGCCGGCACAGGCGTTATGTACAATCCTTACAATTTCGTTTTCAACATGCCGCTCGATCTCGCTCCCACTCAGGCTGGAAGCCCATACCTTGCATTAATCGCTGTTGAGGATGAATACAACGATTTCCTTCGCGCCGATGTCTATTACAACGATGAACAGCTAAGCGATTTTGTAGCGTATCGTGTGCTTCCCATTACGGTTATCGCTCCGGGAACTGTTCCGGTGATAACCATCTACAATCATTCAGTAAATTACTCAACCGGATCATGCGTGATTTCCGGTGAGATTCTATACCTTGACCAGACAAGCGTGGTAACCATTACGCACAACGGCTTTACATATCCGCTGAGCGTCGATTTCGATGGCAGTTTCACCGCCAACGTGGTTTTGTTTGTCGGAAATAATAATATACAAATCGATGCCACCAACCAGTTCGGCGCGGACTCGGATTCTATATTCCCGCCCATCAATTACGCCCCCACTCCGCTTCCGAAGTTCCGAGTTACACTTTACTGGTGGCCCACGGTGCCTGATCCGCTGGATTCAACCGATATGGACCTGCATTTCTGGAACGCTCTTGATGAACACTGTTTCTACGACGACCGCTCCATAACATATGGCCAGTTGACAATCGATGACCCTGACGGCTACGGCCCGGAGAACATCGATGGCAAGGGAGCATTGACAACAGACTGCCGTTATCCTGTCGCTGTGAATTATTATTCGAATCATCGCGGAATACTGACTCATTCTATCAGTTTCAAAGTCAGATTCCTTTTAAATCCGGGCACTGTTAATGAGGCAACCGAAGAATGGCCACTTGTCGGCGATTACACTTTATCTGTAGAGAATTTCAATAATTCCTTTGCGTATCCAATTCTCGACAGCACCGATTCATGGATAAGAGTACGGGATATCTGGGTTGACGCCGCGGGTGTTGCATCGACAATCGCGCCTGATATTACGCACGGACTGCCGTATTAGAATTTTATCAAATGAAATTTGGAATAGCAGAGGTTTTAAGAGCCTGTCGGAAAAGGTTTAATAAGCAAGGAAGTAATAATAAAAAATCCGTAATTGTATTCAATGCCATTCCGGGCTTGACCCGGAATCCATCTTCAAACCTAAAAGATGTGGATTCTGAATCAAGTTCAGAATGACAATCTGTTATCTTTGAAGAAATCTGGAGTAAAAAAACAACCTTTTCCGACACCCTCTTTAACCCTTTGCTATTTTTCTTGTTCTTGAACTGATGATTTCATAGTGTTCATAAATGTAACCCGGCATCCCTTTGCCGGGGAATCAGGTGGCTATCTCACACAAAGCCCCGGTGAAGGAACACCGGGTTACATATTTTCCCTGGGAGTGCTGGATGGAATAATCTAATTCATCAATATTATTCCCAAGATACATTGACACCTTTTAAGCATTGCAATATAATTTATATTGTGAATTGCATTTAACCCATGCGAAAGTAGCTCAGTTGGTAGAGCATAACCTTGCCAAGGTTAGGGTCGCGAGTTCGAATCTCGTCTTTCGCTTTTTTTTTGTGCCTGAAATTTGGTGGTTAAAGGAAAGCAAATGAAAACATCAAGTAACCTTCTGGAAAATTTCCACGCGGAAATAACAGTAACTATTCCCGCAGATGAACTAGAGAATAAATTCCGCAAGAACATGGAAGAAGCTGTAAAGGATATTGACATACCCGGCTTCAGAAAAGGCAAAGCGCCGAAAAGCCTTATTGAAAGACAGGTAAACAAGAATAAACTCTGGAAAATAACTCGTGAGGAAACAATCGAGGATACTCTCACAAAAGCGGTCCAACAGGAAAAACTGAGTGTCATGTCAACAGAGGAAGTCAACCAGGACACACACACTCCCGGTGAGGATTTCACCTATCGCGCAAAACTGCGTTTAATGCCTGAGATTCCGGATGTCGATTACAAGGAAATTCCCGTACGAATAGCCAAAATGGAAGTTACCGATGAACAGATTGGCTACAGTATAGAGAACCTTCGAATCAGCCTGGCGGAATCAACTCCCATAACCAACCGTCCCGCGCAGGACGGCGACTGGACACTGATTCAGATTGAAGGATATGAACTCTCCCGAATTAAAATACCCGGACAGTCGGACAAACCGAAAAATATGTTCCCACCATCTCAATTAACTCTCCAAATCAACGGCGAAAGAGGAATCCCGTGGCTCGATAAAGAGATAATCGGGATGAAAACCAACGAGACCAAAACCGCCCATGTCATGATGCCAAAGGACTTTATCAATCCTCCTCTTGAGAACGATACCGAGATTGAAGCGAAAATCCTGTTGCAGGGGATAGAGGAAAAGACACTGCCTGAATTGACTGATGAATATCTGGTTGAAAAGAAAATTGCGAAAGACATGGATGAGTTGAAAAAACATGTCAGGACTTCTCTTGAACAGCAGGCGAAAGCGCTTGAGAATGATGCAGCTGTGGCATGTATCCACGACTGGCTTGTTGAAAACATGGCGTTCGATTTGCCGGATGATATACTTGAGCAGAAGAAAGAGGAAATCACAGAGCAGCTAAACCAGGAATTCCATGCGCGCGGTGAGGACCTCGACACAATACTCAAACATGTTGATGAACGAGCAAATAAAATTCGAGAGAATATCGGCAAGCAATCACGCGAACTTCTGCAGCTTGATTTCATCATAACTAATATCGCGGAAAAAGAGGATTTATCAATCGAGCAGACTGAGCTGTTGAATCACATTCAGATGGTTGCCCAGCAGTCTAACCTCAACAAAGCACAGATTAAGAAGTTAATGGAGGACACCAATTTTCTTACTCATTCATTCAGCACACTTCTTTCCCGCAAGGTAACCAATTTCCTTTTGAATCATGCGAAACGTGAATATATCGAAAAGGATGAGTTGCCCGCTGAAGGTGAAAAAAAAGACGAGTTAATTGCTGAATCTGAAAAACCTGATGCTGTTGACAGAGACGACTCCAAAGAAAGCGATTTGATTGTTACTGAGTAGCTGCCTGATCGAATAACCTGTAAGGCTGAATACACGTCAGGTCAAATTAACCGTAAGGTCGAATAACCCGTCAGAACGAATAACCCCCGTCATTCCCGCGAAAGCGGGAACCCATTTTTTCGGCGCTTCAATAAACTGTGTGGGTTATTTGCACCCCCGTAAAAAAAGGGGCATTCCCCGATAACGGGGTACGTCCACATGAGGTTTCAAATCTGATGTTATCAATATACTATGCTGTAATCCCTTATTTATACTGTGTTTATTCACTTGGTTGGGACATTCCCCTTTTTTTACTCAATCGAAACTCAACCCACACGATTTATTGAAGAGCCAAAAAATGGAACAGGGCTTGGAAAATTGAGTTGATTGAAAACTTCAACCCGGAATGGAAAAACTTGTACGATAGTCTGGTTTAAGAAAGAAAAATGGATTCCCGCGAAAGGGGCTGTTGAAAAAGGGCTGAATGTAGGGGGTAGGTCTCTGTGCCTACCCTAAATATTGGCATAAATACAGGGCAACCACAGAGAGTTGCCCCTACGGTCTGGGATATAATAGGCTTTTTCAACAGCCCCGAAAGCGGGTTCTTTAGTCTGTCCTCAGAAATCCATTTTTCTTCTGATTCAAATAATCAACAACATCAACTCTCAAAAAATTTCCCGGATTATTTCCTCAATTCCCCGACAAACAACGCTGTCATCCTCAGGGTACTTTTCCGGCAGGAGCACCGCGCAAGCGGCGTTTTCAGCAGTGAAATATTTTTTCGCGCATTCCTGTACCTTTTCCGTTGAAACTCTCTCAAGCTGCTTCATCACTATCTCAGCCGGCATCAGACTACCAAGATAAAGTATGCCAAGCGCATTACGCAGCATCCGGCTCGATGATGACTCCATCCCAAGATAGGTGCTGCCCTCGAGATAATCCTTCACACGCTTTAATTCCGATTTGCTGATCTTCTTATCCTTAAGCTTTTTCAGTTCAAGAAGAGTCTCCCGGACAAGTTCATTAAGTTTTTCAGGAACAGTCGCCGCGTCAATAGTCATAACACCCGTACCGCGCATTGGCGAATAGCCGGTGTCTATATCATAAACGAGCCCCAGTTTTTCCCTGATAGTCTGGAACAACCGCGCACCCATTCCACCCCCAAGAACTGATTCCAGCAAAGTGAATTGATAACGCTCATCATCCTGCACAGTCGGTGCCGGAAACGCGAAGATCATCGTTGCCTGTTCGACATCCTTGCGATAAACCCTCACACCACTGTGCCATTTGGGTTTAAGAGCTTTCAATATATGCTTCTGTGGAATCTTTTTAATACAATCCGGTTCGGACTTGCTATTGGAAATATCCTGCCACCATTTCGCAACAGTCATGGCATCAACTTTACCCGCAAGTGAAATAACCAGATTTTCAGGCCTGAATCGATTTTCAAACCAATCCGACATTACCTTGCTGTCGATTTCCTCCAGCGTCTTTTTACTGCCGGCAACCGGTCTTGCCAGAGAGCTATTGCCCCACAGTTGCTTTGAAAACCTTTCATACAGAAATAGTGACGGAATGTCCTTGTTCATCTTAATTTCTTCAAAAACAACCCTGCGTTCCTTTTCCAAATCAGAAGGATTAAATCTTGGGTTAAGGAACATATCCGCAATCACAGTGAATCCACGTTTGACATAGCGTTCGCCAATACGGCCGAACACGTTCATGAATTCCTTGCCTGTGGATGCGTTCAACACGCCCCCAACGCCCTCGAAAGCAAGCACGATTTTACGGGGCGATCGCGTTTTCGTTCCCTTGAAAATCATGTGTTCTATAAAATGCGTTATACCAGCCATGTTGGACGGCTCATATCCACTGCCCTGCGCGATGAAGAACCCGATTGTCGCGCTGTGAAGCCATGGCATCTCCTCAGTTACAAAAAGAGGGCCATTCGGGATTTTCAGTACGACCGGACCACCCTGCACGCCTACAATTGTTCCAAGGCGATTGCGATGGATGTCCAGATCGCTTTTTGCCGTCCTGTCAGGTTTGGATTCAGTCATCATTCCAAAATCGAATTACAAGAAGCCTAAGCCCCTTGTTCAGTTTTATTTAAAAATAAATTGAGAATTCTATTTCAAACTGCGATGCTAAAAACTCAACACATCGATTTTCTATCTGTTTCTGTCTCTTCGATCATCCCTTCTGTCGTCTCTTCGACCTCTATCCCTGTCGTTCCTGTCATACTTGTCTCGTTTGGGATATCGACTCGAAGAACCGCTTGAACCACCGTATTTCGAATCACGCCTCGGCGGCCTTGATCCTGAACGGCTATCCCGGTCATACCTGCCGCCCTGATTCCTATTGTAACCGCCACCGGAACCACCAGTGGAACCGCCTGATGATGCTCCCGCCGGTTCAGAAAGTTCAGTTCCGTCTTCCTGCTTGACTCCTACAGTGGAAATATTTATTCGGCCCATTTCATCAATTTCAGTTACCCTGACATTAATTTCCTGCCCCATTTTAAGAACATTATTGATGTCATTAATCCGTGAATGTGAAATTCTGGAAATATGCAGCAGGCCATCCTTGCCCGGAAGAATCTGCACGAAAGCGCCGTAACCCTCAAGGCGAACAATCGTTCCCTTGTAAACCTTCCCGGGTTCGACCTCTTCAACCAATTTCTCAATTGTTTCCTTCGCGATTCTCGCACCCTCGGCATCATTCGATGTAATATAAACTCTGCCATCATCCTCGATATCGATTTCAACACCGGTATCCTCAATAATCTTGCGGACTATCTTTCCACCCGGACCAATGATATCGCCGATTTTTTCATGATTAATCTGGAGAATGATAATCCGTGGAGCATAAGGCGACAGGTCATCGCGCGGCTCGGGAATGACATCGAGCATTTTCTGCAGAATGAACGCTCTGCCTTCATTCGCCTGCGCCAGAATATCAACTATCATCTCACGGGTTAAACCCTCGGTTTTTGTATCCATCTGAATGGCGGTTACGCCGTCTTTTGTGCCGGTTACCTTAAAGTCCATATCTCCCATGAAATCCTCAGTGCCCATAAGGTCAGTCAGGATTTTGTATTCGCCGTTCTCACCTGTAATCATACCCATCGCGATTCCACTGACAGGCTTTTTAATTGGAACACCGGCATCCATTAACGCTAAAACGCTCGCGCATGTTGAGCCCATCGATGTCGAACCGTTGGACATCATGACATCTGAATTCACCCTGATAACATAGGGGAAAATATCCTGATCAGGTATCAACGGTAAAACCGCTCGTTCAGCGAGTGCGCCATGCCCGATTTCACGCCGTCCGGGGCCACGCACAAATCCAGTATCACCGAATGAAAACGGCAGCGACTGGTAGTGATGCAAATATCGTTTTTCGATGTACGGATGAATGTCATCAATAGTCTGGGCATTGCCCGGAGCGCCAAGCGTAACTGTGCTAAGAACCTGCGTTTCACCGCGAGTGAAAAGTCCGGAGCCGTGGCATCGTGGGGATAAACCAACCTCACAGGTAATTTCCCTGATATCCGTTGCTTTCCTGTTATCCGGGCGACGGTCATTCTTTAAAATATTCTCACGAATGGTTTTCTTAATAGTTTTATATTCCCAATCGTGTGCCAAACTTGACAGTTGTTTTGCTTCATCAGCATTCTCGATTTTGGGAAGATATTCCTCAAGATATTCATCCACTTTTTCACGAATACCGCTGAAAACCCGGTCACGGGCTTTCTTGCCATCAGCGCTGTATATATCCTCGGTAACCGACTCAACGATTTTTTCAATCGCTTCTTTCAAATCATCCGGAGCTTCAGGAGAAGCTTCCATTTCTTTCTTATCCAATCCCGCGCGAGTGCGGAATTCATCCATGCAGTCACAGATTTTTCCGATTACCTCATGGCCGGCATCTATCGCCTCAAGAATTTCGCTTTCCGGAACTTCCAGGCAGTTGGCTTCAACCATCACGATTTTATCCCGAGTCCCTACCAAAAGCAGGTCGATATCAGATGCGTCCTTCTGCTCATACGTCGGGAAGAAAACGAATTCGCCATCGACTTTCGCAACTCGAACTCCCGCAACTGTATGATTAAATGGAATGTCGGATAACAGCAGCGAACATGTCGCGCCGTTAAGGCCTATCATATCGGGAATGTTCTCGTTATCAGTGGAGAGAACCATAACCGTTATGTTAATGTCACGTCGAATGCTGCTGTCGAACAGCGGACGGATTGGCCTGTCAATAACTCGTCCGGCGAGAATGCTCGGTTCGCTTGGACGGCCCTCCCGTTTAATAAATCCGCCGGGGATTTTACCCGCGGAGTACATTCGTTCCTCGAAGTTGACCATGAGCGGAAGGAAATCGATTCCTTCTCGTTTTTTCTCGGACATGACCGATGTAACCAGACATTCGGTATCGCCATATCGAGCAATCACAGAACAGTTTGCCAGCCTCGCCATTCGTCCTGTTTCAAAGCTTAGTGTTTTCCCGCCGATTTCTACTTCAGCGGAGTGAATTTCAGCCACCATTTATTACTTTCTCCTTGATTATTTCCTCAGTTTGAGCTCGCCTAAAATCTTCCTGTATCGCTCTATGTCTTCGCGTGACAGATAGTTGAGGAGCCTTCGACGTTTTCCGACCATTTTGAAAAGTCCCTGACGGGAGTGAAAATCATGTTTGTTGATCTTCAAATGTTCGTTGAGGTTATTTATTCTTGTGGTGAGCAGGGCAATCTGGACCTCCGGGGAACCTGTGTCCTTGCCATGCTTCCTGAACTTTTCTATGAGTCCAGTCTTATCTTCTTTCGTTACAGCCAATCGCCAAACCTCCCGGTATCGCGCAACCTGCCAGAAATAATAATTGTAAACAGGAAAGTATAACATTAATGTTATGGAATGCAACCGCTATTTTTTGATATTTAGACAGACTACCAAAGGTCAATTATTCTAAGTCCGCCATTGTTATCCGCCACATATGCATAACCGTTGGAGAAGAAAACACCTTGGGCAACACCCGGTGTGTCAGCCGAATCCACTTTATACGCTTCTTCAGAAGGGTCTATGTCGATTATCTGCAAGCCATTTTCATCATTTGCTACACACGCATAACCACTGGAAACGTAAACATTTCTTGCACCATCATACATGCCAACAGATTTCACTATATACGCTGATTCAAGCGGGTCTATATCGATTATCCTTAAGCAACCAAAGTCCCCACCATTTGTCACATCCGCCACATACGCGTAATCACCGGAAACGTAAACATCATTGGCATAGCCCGGTGTGTTAACTGAATTCACGATATACGCCGATTCAGGAGGGTCTATGTCTATTATTTGCATGCCAGAATTCCCATCTGCTACATACGCATAACCGTTGGAAACATGTACGCTATATGCAATGCCAGGTGTATCAACTGAATTTATAATACATGCTGTTTCAGGAAGATCCACATCTATTATCTGCAATCCAGAATGATGATTAGTTACATAAGCATAACCATCGGAAACATAAACGTCTCTTGCCAAATCAGGAGTTTGAACTGAATTTAAAATATATGCTGATTCTGGAGGAAATATGTTTACAATCTGCAAACCGGAATCCCCACTTGCGACATATGCATACCAACCAGAAACGAAAACACCCATGGCATTGTCTGGTGTGTTGACTGTTTTCACAATAAATGCTGATTCTGGAGGTTCTATATCGATTATCTGTAAACCACTGTAATAATCCGCCACATAAGCGTAACCGCTGGTTAAGTAAACATCCCGGGCAGAACCCGGGGTGTTGACTGAATCAACAATATATGGGAATGGGGTAACTTTTATAATCTGCAATCCAGATGGTTCTGTCAGATATATGTATTCACCAAGAACACTAATATCTTTTGCATAACTTGGTGTATCGATTGTTTTCTCGATATGAGCTGCTTCAGGTGGGTCTATATTTATTATCTGTAATCCAGAACTTCCATCTGCTACATATGCATACCCACCAGAAATCAAAACATCCCAAGAATAACCGGATGTATCAACCGACTTCACAATGGATGCAGTTTCTAGTGGATCGATGTCGATTATCTGCAAACCATACGAGCCATTTGCCACATAGGCATAACCGTTGGAAACATAAATTCCTTTAGCTACGAAAGGACAAACAACCGATTTCACGATATGTGCCGATTCAGGTGGGTCTATATCGATTATCTGTAATCCA
>JAGGVT010000131.1 GCA_021157815.1 bacterium
CCGCATATATTGAGGGTTCTGTATATACACTGCATCACCAGTCGAATGTGCGAGTGTCGAACGGGTACGCGTATATCGGGACGGATGCGTACGGGATTCATATTGTCGATGTCGATCCGCCGGAAGAGGCGCAGGAAGTGCAATATATCAATTTTGGCGATTACGAGTCGGTTTATGAAATCGACGTTGTCGGTGATTATTGCTATGTCGCCAACGAGGCAAACGGCCTTCAGATAATCGATGTGTCGGTGCCTGAGGATGCTTTTGTTGTGAATCAGGTTTCATCTCCGTGCGGGTTTGGAGTGAAAGTTGTTGACGGGATAGCGTACCTTGCGGATTGCACGAAAGGCGGGTTGACGATTGTCGATGTCGATCCGGTTGAGGATGCGTTTGTTGTCGAGGAAATCAATACTCCGTTCAACGGATGGGGTCTGGATGTCGCGGATGGGTATGCGTATGTGAATGATTATCACGACAGTTTGCAGATAGTGCAGATTTATTAGGAGCGATCGCATTGCACCCACAAATCACAAAAAGACGTGATGTGTGGGCGGCCCCCGTGCTGTGTTAATCGCATAAAAGAAGATACTCGCACTGGGAAACCACTCGCACTGGGAAAAGCAAATCGTCATTCCCGCGAAAGCGGGAATCCATTGTTAACTACGATAGATCACTGAAAAGATAAAATGGATTCCCGCTTTCGCGGGAATGACGGAATTTTACTAACTACAAACTGAGCCTTCATTATTGTATTCCCCTACACTTTCACTCAAACAGGCACTTTCACCGAACAGTGAAAAGGGTGAAAATAGTGAAAATTCGACTTGCGATTCTTTCCGATGACGGGTTATAAATCCACAAGGAGTTCTATCGATACGCAATTCAGCGATGCCACTCCGAAATGTTCCTCGACTTTTCCCCTTATGACAAACGGGCCGTGGGTTTTGGCGAGGTGGGCGTACCTCTCATAGGCGGCGGGGAACATGGTTACCTCGTAGGTGCCGCTTAAATCCTCCATTGAGAAGAATTTCATCAGCCGTCCGGATTTGCGTGTGCGGATTGTTTTTTGCGCGACCATCCATCCGACCATCGTGATGCGCTTTTGGGCGTGGAGTATCATTTCCGATGCCGGGACAATGTTGAGCTTTTTTATTTCATCGGTGAAACACTCCAGCGGGTGGCAGGTGACAATTCGTCCGAAGTGTTTTAGTTCCATTTGGAGTTTTTTGCGCGTGGTGAAATCCGCGCGTTTTGCTATTTGCGGTGCGGGGTCGTGCGAGGGGAATAGTTCGGCGGGTGATTGTTTCAGCGGTTTGTTGTAGATTTGGCTTTGCATGAGGAGTTGCGGGCGGGGTGTTCCGAGGGAATCGAGCGCGCCACATTCTATGAGAATTGTCAGTTGCGATGGTGTTATTGAGGTTCGGCGGACGAAATCGTGGAGGGATTTGAATACGCCGTCGGATTCACGTTTGGCGATGATTTTGTTGATTGTTTTTTGTTCGAGGTTTTTGATAATGCAGAACCCGAGTCGGATGTGTTGATGATTTTCTCCCCCCTTTAATCCCCCCGCGAGCGGGGGGAGATAAGAGCGAATAAAATTTCTGGAAAGACAGGAGCAAATGGAATTGCAGTTCTCTCTCTTCCCGTTTGCGAGAAGGGTTGGGCCAACTCCCTCCCCTTTCAGAGGGAAGGCTGGGGTGGGGGCAATTTCCGCAACATAAAGATACTTGCTGAAGTTGATATCCGGTGGGAGGATTTTGACTCCGAGACGCCGGGCCTCTGATATGTAGGCGCTTAAGCTGTAAAAGCCGCCGAAGTTTGACATTACACTTGCCATGAAAAGTGCGGGGAAATGGACTTTGAGGTATGCCATCTGGAAACTCAGGATTGCGAATGATGCTGAATGCCCTTTGCAGAATGAGTATCCGGCGAATGATTTTATCTGCCGCCAGATTTCGGTCGCGATTTCGATGTCGATCCCACGTTCGATACACGCATGGATGAAATCATCCTCGAACTGTCGCATCGATTTCCGCCCCCTGCCCTTTCCGCTCATCGCGCGCCGAAGGAGGTCGGCCTCGGCGAGTGTCATTCCGGCGATGTAGTGAACAACACGGATGACATCCTCCTGGTAAATCATTACGCCGTACGTTAGTTTCAAAATTTGTTCGAGTTTGGGGTGCAGATATTCCACTTCTGATTGGTTATTGTGGCGTTTGATGTATTCATCCATCATTCCGCTTTCCGCGACACCGGGGCGGATTACTGAACTCGCCGCTGTGAGGCCCTCGAAATCGACGACGTGGAGTTTTTGTAAAAGGCTGCGCATCGCGGGTGATTCAATATAGAAACATCCCATTGTTTTACCCGAGCGTATGAGTTCGATTGTTTTCGCGTTGTTGAAGACCATGTTCTGATTGTTGATGTCTGGCGCTTGTCCGCTTCTTTTGAGAGTGTCCATGATATCGGTGAATACGCCGAGAGAGCGGTTGCCGAGAAGGTCGATTTTAATTAGTCCGACAGCTTCGACGGCGCGCATCTCGAATTGCGTTACAGCAAGCCCTTTTCCGCTCTGGCCTGATTTTTGCAACGGGAGATGGTTGGTGATTGGGTCCGGTGTGATTACAATCCCGGCGCAGTGGATTGAGAGATGCTGCACGAATCCCTGAATTTTACCGGCGATGGCGAGAACGTCTTGCCAAAT
Organism: bacterium; assembly: GCA_021157815.1. Taxonomy (GTDB): domain Bacteria; phylum JAJVIF01; class JAJVIF01; order JAGGVT01; family JAGGVT01; genus JAGGVT01. Next base: position 2,705 of record JAGGVT010000131.1, read on the forward strand.
TTTCAGATCGAACGGAAACTCGCGCGTTTTCGGGTAATGCTCGCTCAGTTTCGACATGCTGCCATCCCATCCCCACGGGATTTTTTTTGAGACGGAAAGCGCCTCGTTTTCAGGGATGCCGTACGCCTTTGCGACCTCTCGAATCGCGCTTCTCATGCGAAATGTAACATGGGTTGAGATCATCGCGACACGGTCACGGCCATGGCGTTCATAAACCCATTCGATTATTTCATCGCGGCGTTTCCAGCTGAAATCGATGTCGATGTCCGGGGGAACGTTTCGCCACGGATTGAGGAATCGCTCGAAGAAAAGATCGCTTTTAATCGGGTCAACGTGAGTTAATTGAAGACAGTAGCTGACAAGCGAGTTTGCCGCGGAACCCCGTCCGATACAGGGGATATCCCTTTCACGAGCGAAGCGAACGATGTCCCAGACTGTGAGGAAATAGGAGGAAAATCCAAGGCGTTTAATCATGGAGAGTTCTGATTTCAGGCGGCGTTTGGCATCATCGGATGGATTCGGCATCCGGAGTTTCAAGCCATCATGCGCGATGCGGGATAAAAAGACGTGGTCGGTTTCACCGTTGGGTACCTGGAACTGTGGAGATATCCAGCGGTAGAAAGTTGGGGTGTAATCACACATCGCTGCGATTTCATTTGTGCGTTCGATTGCGCCGGGGAATCGTTCACGCCATCGGGTGAGTTGGCCGATGTGTTTCAGGCAGCGGTCACGAGGTAAATAATCGGAATCTTTCAAGCGGTTGACTGAGGTTAGGAGTCCAATCGCACGTAGGACTTTGTGGGTTTCCCAGCGGGTTTCATCGGTGCCGTATGATGCCGCGGTTATGACTGTTTTGATTCCGAGCCGTTCGGCTTCGCGTGCGAGGCGGTAGTTTTGTTTGAGTGTGCGAGTGTTGTCGGATGCGATGATTTCTGCGTAGATGTTTCCCCCCCTTAATCCCCCCGCGAGCGGGGGGAGACAATTTGCTTCCTCCCTCTTCTGATCGTAGCCTGGGAATCCATTTCCCGGGGTTTTTGCGGACAGGCTGTCCGCGTTCCCGGGGGGGTGTTTTGAAAGCTCGGTCAGTAAATTCGGGTCGTGTACGAGAACAATTACGTTCTCATCCGCTTGCAGGAGTGTTTGGAGAAAATCGAAATTTTTGTCGAGGTGGCGGCTGGTGATTGTTTGTGAAATGAATTCGTAGCCCTTTCTGTTTCGCGCGAGGATAATGGCGGTGCGGTGGGATACGTTTGGTTCAGTTAATTCGCAGCCGATGATTGGTTTGATTCCGGCATCTTTGGCGGCTTTTGCGAATGGTACAACGCCGGCAAGGGAATCGCGGTCGGTGATTGCGATTGCGCTCTGGTTGAATTTTGATGCCCACTCGATAATGTCCATCGGGGATGATGCTCCGAAGTGTAGAGAGTGCGAGCTCGCGGTGTGCAGATTTATGAATGAGTTAGACACGCGTTTATTATACTATATTTTTGTTTAGCGTCAAGAGGGTTTGGCGCAAATATGCGGAATCCGTTTTTACCGTAAATTTCGGTAAAATCAGAATGAGCAAAATAGGTAATAAATCGGTGTCAGACACCTTGAGTGTCCTAATATAGGGTGTCGGACTCCTTCATATTAATTGCACAATGATGCTGTGAGGCATGAATCGATCGGTAGACGAGTTTTACAATATATGGCATTTGATATTAACTTGGGATATCGGTGTCAGAGCCCTTGACAATATCATTATCAAGGGCTCTGACACCGGTAAAATCAACACATTTCATCCGCAAATCTGTTGCGGGTAATTTTACCGATAATCATAACCCACCAATATTTGCTCGCTGCAAGTCGCATCGTGTGATAAAATAAATAATGATTCAACTTTTCATATACGGAATGTATCTTATATAACAGATGGTTCGGAAAATACTCTACATAGCGATTACGTTGATTGCGTTTAACATGTTCTGCGGATTTAATATCCAGCGGATTCCACGGTGGTTTCAGGCGCAGTGGGATTACTACAACGGCAAGTATGTATCATCCTCTGAACATTATGAAAAAGCCTGTGATGGTGATACGGACTCGGTTATGCAGTATAACCATGGTGATGCGCAGTATCGTGATGGCGATTTCGAGGCGGCGGAAGAGTTATATACAAAAGCGGTTGAATCGAATTCTGAATTTGTTGACGCGTATTATAATCAGGGGAACGCGAGATTCAGACAGGGGAATCTTGAAGGCGCTGTTGAGTCTTATGAAAACGCGCTTGAAATTGATCCTGAACATGAGGACGCGCGATATAATCTAGAATATGTGAAAAAACTTCTCGAACAGCAGAATAACACAGGCGACAACGCTGATTCCCAGGAGGATAAACACAGCCAGAATCCTCAGTCATCCGAGAAGGAGGGTCAAAGCGACAGGGATGAACAACCTGAGGACAGCAAGGGCGGCAATTCTGATGAAGGCAGCGAAAGCAAGGACGCCGGTGAATCAGCGAGTGGCATGGAACAGGAATCCGATGAGCAGATGGGTGAAAGCGGCAGCGGAAACAGCGGGGAAACTGAAGAGGAGCAGCCATCAGAGGCTAAACAAAGTAACTCATCCGGACTGTCCGATGAAATGGTCGATCAGATTCTCGAGGCTCTTGCCGAGGAGGAACAGGCGCTCGCTGGCCAGCTGGAACGCCGACAGCGCAATGAAGATGATGAAATGAACGATCCGTTTGGAATATTCAACGACCTTTGGTCGATTCCAGATGATCTGGACCCGTTCGCAAAAAAGAAACGCAAGAATCGCGATAAGGAAGAGGTTGACTGGTAGCGGTTTTGTGATGTGACAGCAGAGGGTTTATGAGCGTGTCGGAAAAGGCATCGCAAACAAGTTTCCCCCCACCCCAGCCCTCCCCGCGAGCGGGGAGGGAGCATACTGTTTCTTCCCTTCGCAAGCGTATGGATCGGAAATATTATTTACAAATGCAAAAAATATTTCCCCCCGCTCGCGGGGGGATTGAGGGGGGGATGAGATATAGAAACTACCTTTCCCGACACGCTCTTAAACATCCTGCGATTTTTTGTCTCACTATGAAGAAACTCAAAATTCCAATCATTGCGATAGCCCTGGTGTTGATCATTCAGGGGGTGCCTTATGCGGGAGATACAGGCAGGACCGGATTCGCGGTGGCATCCGACGCATCGGTGTTTCTGCTTGTGCCATCGAGTGAAAAGAAAATCCATCACTTTAAATCAAGCGGAGTTTTAATTGGTAAATTCGGTGAGGAGGGTGCTGTCGAGGGGCAGCTGCTTATGCCGGTTGACATGGCCATTTACAAGAACAAACTCTATATCTTGGATCTTTTCGGTCCGCAGATAAAAGTGTTTTCTCTTTCAGGCAAACCGCTTGATGAGTTCGGCAGGGATTTCCCAAAGGATCAGAAACTTGTAAAACCGCTTATGATGCGCATCCGTTACAGCAAGACCGGTGAAAAGGATATCCTGTATGTTCTGGACAAGGGGAAAAACCTGATAATGAAATACACGCTGGATGGCAAATTTATCGAGGGGCTTGACCTTCCGCCGGATGATGAGAGGTATTTCCACTGGATGACATCGTTTAATGTGGACAGCGGGGATAATCTGTGGTTTACGACTGATTCAATCGACGATACAGCGCTTAGGCATGTTCTTGTTTATGATGAAGCCGGATTCCCGAAAAACGATTTCAGCATGACCAAGATTGGCGACGGGCTTGGCTTTTTGTCGGATATAATCCCGCTTGAGGATGGAGAGTATATTGTCGCGGACAGTTCGCTGGATATGTCATCGTTGTACACAGGCGCTATTATGCTTTTCACCGCCACTGAGCCATCCGGGCAATATTCAATTTATGATACGAATAAATTCAAGTTTTATTCCCCTGAACGGATTTCGATTGTCGGCAGTTCGATGTATGTCCTTACCAGCAATAATCTGCTTTTGAAGTTGGATAAGAATTATCATGTTTTGAAGACGTGGAATCTGCAGTAAATCGACTTGCTTGAGGAGATGTCGCCCGTCAAAAGTGTTCAATTATTTAACACTTTATCGGATAAGTATGTTAGCATTTGACCATACGTTAAAATATTTTACAAAAATAGTTGATTATCCACATCATATAGCGCAACGTTTTAGCGTATTATCACACATGTTTGATTACCCACAAAGGATTTTCGAAGATACATAAAGAAGAACGAGATAGATTTTGTTAAATCCGTTTACCGGGAGCCGTTTTGTTCATTATTTTAACACTTTGGGAATCCGATTATTGAACATAGCGTTGCTCTTGCCTAAACACTATCGACAGATATTATCCCTTTTTTGACCTTATTACTGACCGATTGATCTTAATCATTGTGAAAAAAAGCGCAAAATCGTTGGGTTTTGCGTATTTTTGCCAGAAAACCATTAAAAAACACAAAAATCTCTTACATTTCAGCATATTTATGACGCTCTAAATAATTATTTTTATTTTTTGAACGGTTTGCAGTGTACATCATTGTAAAATAAAAATACCGCGAAGTCAGATGAACCTTTTGGCAGGATTATTGCTATCTAATGAAATGGCAGGTATTTTTTATAGACAGTTATGTACAAGGAAGTCTGGGTATCCTCCTCCCCAGACTTTCTTGCATTTTAGTTGTTTTTTTAGTCTAGGGAGGAGAAACGGTATTTCGCTTTTCACCCACAACCAAAGGAAAAACCCGGGAGTAATATTCCCGGGTTGAGATTCTCCAATAATTCTTCCAACTTATTAACTTGCTAACTTGCTAACCTGCTAACCTGCTAACTTTCTAACCTGCTAACCTGCTAACTTTCTAACCTGCTAACCTGCTAACCTGCTAACTTGCTAACCTGCTAACCTGCTAACCTGCTAACTTGCTAACCTGCTAACTTGCTAACCCTCTTTTTACTGAAGCAGGTGGATATTCTTATCCGCGCACATGTCTCGCAGCACTTTAGGCCAGACTGTAACGCTGCATTCGCCAAGTGCGACCTTTTTAAGCAAGAGGCTGTAAGTGCGTGACTGTCCGATACCGCCGCCGATACTCAGCGGGATTTCATCGTCCAGAATCATTTTGTGGTATGGCATTTCAAGAAAATCAAGCTGGCCTGTTATTTCAAGCTGCTGTTTGAGTGTTTCTTTTGTGATGCGGATACCCATTGATGTCAGCTCATGGCGCCGTTTTGTAACGGGATTATAGACAAGAATGTCGCCGTTAAGGCCGTGCATTGGGCGGCCATCCTCGGAAACTGTTTCCGTGACCCAGTCGTCATAATCCGCCGCTCGCATTTCATGCGGATAGCCATCTGCCAGCTTCCAGCCGATTCCGATGATAAAGACCGCGGGGTATTCTTTGATTATCGCGGTTTCACGTTCTTTTCGCGGCATATCAGGATATTTCGCAAGAATGTCTTCCGCGTGGATGAAATGAAGTTCCTCGGGAAGGCCTGGATATTTGTCTGTTTTAAGCTGAGGGAACATATCCTGCGCGAGTTTTTCAGCGCCTGTGATAACTTTCCAGATTTTTTTAACAACCTCTTTCAGATAGGCAAGGCTTCGCTGTTCAGGTGTGATGACCAGTTCCCAGTCCCACTGGTCAACGTATGAACTGTGGTCATGATCGAGGAAATAATCTTTTCGAACCGCTCGCATGTCGGTGTAGAGTCCCTCGCCGACCTTCATGCCGAACTGTTTAAGCGCGAATCGTTTCCACTTGGTCGCTGCCTGAACGACCTGAGCGTTAACCGGATTCTTCTCATAATCGTTTTTGATGTAGAAATCGATTGGCGTTCGTGAGCCGTCGCGGTCGAGGTAATCGTTCATGCCGCAATCTCTGTCCATAATCAATGGACTTTCCACACGAATCAGGTTGAGCTGTTTGCTCAAACCGTCCTCGATGTAGTTCTTCACCGCAGTAATAGCAATCTGCGTTTCCTTTGGATTAAGCAGCGGCGTGTAATCATCAGGAAGAACGCCTCTAAGAACATCATAATCTCCGATACCCGGACCTGCCAGGTCTGCCTTCTTGTCTGCCATAATTATCAATCTCCGACGTATTAGTGATTTACTATTTCCAAACAGACGCATAAAATAACATCAAAAGGTTGGAAATTCAAACAAATTTCATATAAAAATAAATAGCGACAGTCCCCTCTGGAGAAGCCCATTAACGCTGTGCTATCAGCCAAACATTTTCCCCGGCAAAGGGATGCTGGGTTACAAATTAGTGGTTTGAATTTTAAACTGAAAAAAGCCCGGCGAATAATCGTCGGGCTTTGTTGTTTCTTATTTGGTTTATTCCTATTTAAACGGCATATAAAGCTTCTTCATCTGGTCTTCTGTTAATGGTGAGCCGTAGCAGAAATACTGAATAAGCGGATCTTCCGCATCTTCTACCTCAACCCATTTGTCATCCTTTTTGTTGAGGAAAAGAAAATCGATTTTTTCATCTACGGTTGGGATTACTCCTTTCCAGAAAACAACGTCATCACCCTCGAATCTGGCGATCGGAACTTTCTTCCCTTCTTTCATCAGCATGACCGCCTCATTGGCGTGGCAGGCATCGCAATCGCGCCCCTTTTTCATGACCGAGTGTGTGAAATACGGCCCGAATCCCGCGAAGGTTTTGTTCTCGTAAACAAGAGTCATCAAAGTGCCTGACGTTACTTTGTTGTCATAATTGATGAGGAACATCCAGTCTTTAGTGGGGATGAAATTCCCCGCTTTGCTTTTCGTCTCAAGGAATCTGCTGAAATGGCAATTGTAGCAAGCCATCGTGTTTGACACATGGCAAGCCGCGCAGTCGAGTTTGCCCTTATGGACATTATGCGCTCTTTTAGTCGTGTCCACTGGTGTTCCAATGCCATCCTCCGAATGGCAGTCCTCGCAACTGGTCTGCATGTAACCAACCTCGCGCATGCATGTTGGGCTTACTCCGGTACCGTGGATTTCCCGTGCTATATGGCATGTGCTGCACTCGAAACCCATATCGAAATGAACATCCGGGGTTCCCGCTGCTTCATCCAAGGAAATTGTTTTACCCTCCCGACTGTGGCAGGGAAGGCAAGTGCCCATATCCTGCGCTTTGGCAATGCTGAAAACCATGCCTGATTCCGTTTTCTGTGCGTGGCATGTGTCGCAATTTTTTGCATGGCAGTTCTTGCAGCTAAGGTCTTTATATGGGATTCCGGTAACCTGCATGAACCCATCATCAGCTTCATAACATCGGCGCATTCCCTCTGTAGTAAAATGCAAACTGTTCTGGTAAAAAGAGCCAACTATGCTTGTGAACTCATCCGGCTCCAATGAGTCATCAGCGGATGCCCTGTTCGCAACCATCGGAATACTGCATGAGAGAACCCAAATGGCAATAATGGCAACTGTCATTGAAACAAACGGCATCAATCGTTTCATGGCAAACTCCGGTCGGAAAGATTCAATTAGTAATGGGCAGAGATCATATTCATGCCAAACTGCATTTTTAAATGCCTGACTTTATATAACATTATACAGAGAAAAACTCAAGCATTAAATCACATTCAGACGGTGGCGGACTCCATTGGTATTTTGCTATAATATATTGCTGTAATGAAAAACAACTTACCTGAAGATTTTTACGACAAAATCAAACCCGCGCTTCATCGCAAGATAGGAAGAGAGCTAAAACTCGCAAGGAATATTTTTAATCTTGGCTGTGGCGCAGGTGAACTGGTGAAGTATTTAACAGATGAATACCACCAGAATGTAACTGGCGTGGATATATCCACTGACAGTTTCCCGTATCAAAAGCGAACGCCATCCGGGAGACGGTTTCGATGCATTCGCTGCGATGCGGGCAACATGGATTTCGCGGCGGACGAATCCGCGGACGCTGTAATAATCATGTGGGCATTGCATGAGATGGCGAATCCCGATGCGGTGCTGCGTGAGTCATATCGAATTCTCAGGCCTGGCGGCAGAATTATAATTGTCGAATTTCCCAAAGGGTCACTTGCGCAGGAATTATGGAACGAGGATTATTTCGAGCCGCATGAAATAAAACAAATGCTTTTGAAAAACGGATTTCGCAGCGTTTCCAATCGCCTTATTAAACAGGAGCAGATTATGTGGGGAAGCGGCTGCTGTCCGGCAGATTAGAATAAAAGAGCATTATCTTTGTTGGCGCTTCAATAAACTGTGTAGGTTATTTGCACCCCCGTAAAAAAAGGGGCATTCCCCGATAACGGGGTACGTCCACATGAGGCTTCATATCTGATGTTATCAATATACTATGCTGTAACCCCTTATTTATACTGTGTTTATTCGCTTGGTTGGGATAGTTCCCTTTTTTTACTTAATCTAAACTCAACCCGCACGATTTATTGAAGAACCATAAAAAAAGGATTTAACAACACCCACCCACCATTAGATGGGCAGGTGTTGCATATATTCGTGTGAGATGCAAAAGAAATTGCATATCAGAAATGAGATTCCTGTAAATCAAACCACATTAAAACTACAAGTCAATATCCGCGACATTATCCCACCATGATGATTTGCCGGTTCTGCGATTTGACGGACCCGCTTCCCCTGGCCTGCTTACTGACTGGATGTGAGACCACTCACCGAAATACACATCATCTTTGTAAATAAGAATGTTAGAAAGCACAGCCAGGCCTGTTCCATGATCGGAATAGTAATGGACATCAATTTCATAAGTGCCGTGAATCAGAGTGTGTCCCTCATCAACCGACAAGTAATAATGTTCAGGGCCGTAACCGGTAACATCATCAAGATCCAGCCGTGCGCCTGTATCCGGGCTGACCTTGTTGGCATACCAGCAGGTAAATCCAGCAGGTTCGGTTGTGTAGAGGTCAACATCAGTATTGTTCTGGTCCCATGTCAGTCGAACCCAAAGATTCGCGCTTGTCGCGGTACAGTTGATTGTAACGGAGTCCATGCCAATTCCGCCCGGACCTTCAGCGATAACCTTTACTACATTTTCACCCACTAACAAAACAACTTCATCATCGAATGTTCCGCTGCTGACAGCGATAACCTGCGGGTCGCCGTTGACTTCAATTGTCGCCTCGTCACCATCGAAATTTTCTATGGTTCCGGAAACTGTTGTGAAATGTTCAGATGTTTCGAATGGATCTTCCGCGGGAGTTGTAATTGTAACTATTGGCGGATCAACTCCACCCTCAACAGGGATTTCAACTAGATTATAGCACCACAAGGGTGAACCGAAAGATTTAGTTCCGATCCAGGTTGGATATGATACACCACCTTCCGCGAGAAGTTCATTCTCGAAATAAACCTCAAAATTATCAGGATGCTCAGGATCAGCAACCATGTATTTGGGTGAACCAACAAAACGGGTCAGATCAGCGCCAACAGCTTGAAGGTCCCACTGGTGGTCCGCAACAACACAAGACAGAGACGCCCAACCGCCATCCTCATCATTGAGTTGGCCAAGCAAATTAATATTGTAAATTTCAAAGGGCTCCTCACAGAAAAACGGCATACTTACCGCGATTGCATATCCAACATTCCCGCCGTTATACTCGAGGAAAAGCCGTCGTGTATCAGTCGCCCCCGGACCAACAGGGAACATCCTGTTGGGATCGGATTTCGCAAATGCAAGATACGGACTGATTGTCGATGAGTACAGCGTTGTGTAGCTGTCAGGATTCTGAACTTTGCTTGCGCCAAGGTTGTTGAAAATGATGCGAACATCGAAAACCATCAAGCTGGTTGGATTTTCGAGAGTAAGATCGATTTCAAACAGGTTGCCCACCACATTGAGAATATCAACGGTGAAAGCGCCTGCACCAAGAATGAACGATGTAGCGTTGAAATTTCTCTGTGAGTCACGGTTTTCAACAACGTTGAATCCGCCTTGGCCGTCAGGAACAAGTTGGCCGGTAAACGCATTTTGCCAGCCGGTGTCCTCCATCGGAATGTTACATGCGGTTTCAGGATTAAAAGCTGAAACCAGATCAATTCCCGCGCCATCATGATTGGGTGACACAGGGGAATCCCCCGAGCTTGAGCAGCCAAACATTATCAGTACAACTGCCAGAAGAGCAAATACCTTCAAGAACCTCATGATCAATACCTCCGATAAATAAGAGAAAATACATAAACAACTCTACCTGACACAAAAAACAGCCAGAGTCGTCTAATATAATTCGATGATTTTCTTTGCTCGAAAAATAGAATCGAGCATATTTCTTTTAATAGTATATCACATGCACGGCATACTACATATATTATATGTAAGACTATTTTGCAGATGGCTTAATGCGACGCTTGGCGCTATGTCGAAGTCAGGCAAGAACGCAAAAAGCCGGGGGGCTGCAAGGAAGATGTCTCAGAGCCTGATAATGAATCCGTAACCACTTGAAACGAAAATATTAATCTGGTAACCTTCAAAGCGTGAGCGAATCCAACGACATTTTCCCCGGGTTAATCGGTGGCGACAGAGCGAAAAAACTCATCGGCGCGACCCTGAGGCAGAATCACCTTTTACACAACTACATTTTCGAGGGTCCTCTTGGAATCGGCAAGTTCCCTTTCGCGGTGGCGTTTGCGAGAAGCATCATCTGTTCGAATCCACAAAACGGAATCGCGTGCCGCCAATGCGATAACTGCCGTCTCTTTGATAAAGGACATCACCCAGACGCGCTTATTATGAGCCGGGATGCCGAGCTATCTGTGGATGAAGCGAGAGAAATAAACAACATCGTTATGCGCACTCCGCAAAGGTCGGATCGAAGAGTTGTGATTCTGGATGGAATCGACCGCATGAACCCACACGCTGGGAACGCTCTGTTAAAAACATTTGAGGAAGCTCCGGGAGGAACGATTTTTATTCTGACAACTCACCGCGTGGAGAAACTTCTTCCAACGATACTTTCAAGAAGCCTTCGCGTTCCCTTTTTTCTTCTGCCAACCGACAGGCTTGCTGATGATTTCGCTCGGACTCTCAACCTGGATACAAAAACAGCGCAACGGGCAGCGGAACTCGCCTCCGGCAGGCCCGGATGGGGTATTCGCTTTATTCTCCATCCCAAATTCCGTGAGCTGCACGAGTACGGACAATCAATTTTCAAAGACTCCATGCTGGGAAAACCTCTGACTGATATATTTCACATTGAATCGCTAATCGAAAATTTCATGCGTGAATGCGCTGAGATGTTCACTGACCAGGAAAAAATATCCGGCATGGATTGTGAGATGATTGCCAGGCGGCTGGATGGGGAAACTGTTAATTTCAAACCTGTGAATTTTCTTCTCGAACTAAAAAAGAAAGGGAAAAAGAAAGAAGGTCGCAAGGAACCGGAACGTAATTTGAACGCGCTTGGATTTATTTTGCTTGGCGGCATTTTCAGGAACATGATAGCCAAAGGTGATCTTCAAAATAACCCGGCGCGATACATCCCCTATATGAAAGCGCTCCTTGAAGCCCCAAGGCTTATAGAAAAAAACTTCAACAAGAACCTTGTGATTGAAAGATTCATTTTATCCTCATGCAATAAGTTTGGGGTATGACTTTCAGCCGGTAATGCCTTATAATCTTTCATTGTTAAATAGTGATTCATGGAGATTCTAATAGATAGATGGAACCATTCGACAATCCTGAATTAACCGAGACTCCCAAACTGCGTGACCTTTCCGAGGAGAAGAAAGAGCCTGCTCAGATTCACGAGGGTGGGGTGTTCCTTGTGATTACAAACGGAAGCCTCAGGCTTCACAAATATATCCATATTGACAACGTGGATATGGTCAAACGCGGAAATGTCATTGTATTTGAGGACAACTACGGCTCAGACTGGGGCATCGCGCACAGCTACACCACCGAGGATTTTCAATTCGAGGAGGAGGAGGAACCGGGAGGGCGGTTTGTCCGTATCGCCACCGTTGATGATTTCCTTCAGATTGAGCAATTAAGGAAAACAGAAAAAACAAGCCTTGCAACCTGTTCAGAGCGTATCAAAGCACATGAACTCCCGATGAAACTTCTGTCGTGTGATTACCGCTTCGACCACTCGAAAGTAACTTTTCATTTCTCCGCGGAAAACCGGGTTGATTTCAGAATACTTGTGCGCGACCTGGCAAGCATATTCAAATGCCGCATCGAACTTCACCAAGTCGGAGTCCGTGATGAAACCCGCATTTTCGGCGGGATTGGCTTCTGCGGCCGCCGCCTGTGCTGCATGACTCATTTAAGCAAATTCGATCCTATTTCAATCAAGATGGCTCGAACGCAGAATCTGCCGCTGACTCCAACGAAAATCAGCGGTGTATGCGGACGGCTTCTCTGTTGCCTGAATTACGAATACCCGACATACCTGGCGCTCACAGAGGGGCTTCCCCATGTCGAGGATTCAAAATCAATTGACGGCAAAATGGCGAAAGTCCTAATGGTCAACCCGTTGAAAGGGGAAGTGATAGTGCAATTTGAAGATGGCAAACGCGAGAAGTTGACCAAAGAGGAATATGAAAAAGGTATTAAACTACAGAATAATGAAAGTTGATTCGTTTGCATTTTTTCCCTCCTGAATAACAAAAAGCTTAAGAACCTGTCGGAAAAGGTTGTTTTTATATCGCATCCCCCCGCGAGCGGGGGGAAATGTTTTTTGCATTTGCATACGATATATCCGGTCTTTACACTTGCGAAGGGAAAATACAACATTCTCCCTCCCCGCTCGCGGGGAGGGCCGGGGTGGGGGAGATTGATTGCGTTACCTTTCCCAACACGCTCTTAATCCCAGACCTACATTTAATCCCCATTGAGTAATTCAATACAGGCATAAACCAATATGAGTAATATATGGTAAAATGGTTTTATGGAACGCAAAAGTGATTGGCTCTTTAATAGCCATTTATTTATTCGGAGGCGCGGGAAAATGACAAGAACAGTTTATGTACTCCTATCATTTGTCGTGATTTTGATAGTTGCTTTTGGATGCTCATCCGGCAATTCATCGCCTGTAACACCTCAGGATATCAGCACTGATATTCCAACCGGTGAAATGGAGGCGGAAAGCCGTAAGCTGCTTGGAGTATGGAATTTGGAATTCGATGCTGAATCGCTTGAGGCGATTGTAACGCCATCCAGATTGGCAAACACTCACTATCAGGTGAAATATTTAATTCCGACGCCGGAAGTGGTAATTAACGCTTATCATCCGAATTACGTTGTGGATGCTGATGTTACTCTCACGAATCCATTTACGTTTGACGCTTATGATATCCGCCTGATTCTCTTCACCGATGATGAATCCCATATACTGGAAAATCCTGACTGCTGGACAGGCCTTTACGATATTCCTGCCGGAATGCCGATAAATCCGTTCAAGGCTTATGCGAAAGATGAGCCAAACCGAGTTTTTGCCGGAGGGACGAATCACACGGAAAACCTTCTTGTATTTTCACCCCCGGGAAGCCATCCGATTCAGTTCGCAATTGACGCATCTTTTCCCGTTAATTGCGAGGAGCCGTACGAAATCACCGATTTTAATCAGGGCGTTCTATATGATGAAATTGGTTATTCAACAGATATTGAAATCACAGTCCGCGACTGGCAGGACGATGCCAATGAGGTCAAACTCTACTGCCCCGAAATAACGGGAGGAACGTTACTGACGTTTGACCAGATTGATCCTGATAAGTGGCAAGCCGAGATTATTAATGAAACCGGCGCGTTATCTGGTGAGTATGAGGGATATGTCATAGCAACATCATCAAACTCAGGTACGCTTGCTTTGTATGATGAGGTTGCGATTATCGTAAATCATGGAGTTTTTGACCCCATTAATCCGGAAATTGTTGCTTCTCTTCATCTCATGGATTTTGCCAGAACTGTTGCCACTAATGGTAATTATGCTTATGTTGGTGAAGGTGATAATCGAGCCGATTCAAAAATGAAAGTTTTGGATATAAGTAACCCGGTTCATCCTGAAATTATTGGGCAAGTCGATTCACTTTGGTCATTTGATATTTTTCATCAAGGTGATTATGTTTATCTCTCAGGTGATAAATCCTCTGATTCCACCTTGGAAATAATCGATGTGAGTAATCCGGAAACTCCTTTTATTGCCGGGTCAATCGAAATATTTGGTTATCCTTGTGCATGGAGTGTTTTCGTAAAAGGTGATTACGCGTATGTCGCATGTGGATTTAATGGTCTCATAATTGTTGATGTTAGCGATCCCACCACTCCCGCTATTGTGGGGGAAGTAGATGGCATGAATGCAACCGATGTTTATATTCAGGGGAATTATCTGTATCTGGCAGTGGTTTCGAATTTGATGATTTTTGATATTAGTGATCCGATTAACCCAATTGAAACCGGAGTGGTTGATGTTTATTCTTCAAGGCTCACCATTGATGGTAATCTGGCTTTTGTAATTGAACGGACCACATATATCAGTATTGTAGATATAAGTGACCCGTCAAATCCGGAAGTTCTAAGCCAACTAGTGGCACCCTATGATGCGCATAGAGCAGTGATAAAAAATAATTATGCTTTTGTTGGTTCAGATGAGGGAATTGATGTGATTGATTTCAGTGATCCGACACAACCGGAATTCGTTGAAAGATTATTCACAGAAAATGCAAATATGATTGAGATTCAAAATGATTATGCTTATGTTGCAGATCAGATGGGTGGCTTCCTTATTGTTGATATCACGAATCCCACTGATTTAATTCTTCAGGGTGGTGTTCCAATAATTAAACCAAGCTCTATTGAAGTAAAAAACGATATTGCTATCTCAGATAATGGCATATCAGGTTGTGCAATTCTTGATATAAGTAATCGAAATGATCCGCAAGTCTTATCATTTGACCTAACACTTAACCCGGAAGAAATTATAATCGTTGGTAATTATGCTTACTTTGCTGGTAACAAATTAACCATACTCGATATCTCTGATCCAACGAACCCTGAGACTATTTCAATCTATGATCCCCCGGAACTATTTCACTGTATTGCAATTCAAGATGAATGTATTTACGGAGGAACCAATAATGATTACTTCATAATTGTTGACATTAGCAATCCATCTGAACCTGAACTCTTGAGTCAAATTGACACATGTACGAAAGGCATCGCTGTTAATGGTGATTACGCTTATGTCGCAGCTACGGAAGAGGGTTTTAAGGTGATAGATATCCATGACCCAATTAATCCTCAAATTGTCGGGCAGGTTTTTACTCTAGATGCTGTAGATGTCGTAACTGATGGGTATTACGCATATATCGCAGACTTTGAAGAAGGATTGAAGATAGTTAATATTAGCGATCCAGCTAATCCTGAAACAATTGGACAGGAATTCATAGACAGGCCAAGATCTATAGTCGTTGATGGTGATTATGCCTATATGGCTTTAGATTCTGGTGCGTTGAAAATACTCAATATCAGCGATCCATCAGATCCTTTTGTGTACAGCATGATTGAAACTGAGGGTGCTACATATGATGTTAAAGTTGAAAGAAACTACGCTTACCTGGCTGATTTGGATGGCGGCCTGAAAATAATTAAATTATGGTAAAAGCGTAATTCGAAATCTGTATCAACGCTTTTCAAGATGCACAATCAGGAGCCAGATATCGGCGGGACGGACGCCCTCTATTCTGCCCGCCTGACCAATTGTTGCCGGCTTGATTTTGTTGAATTTTAGTCTGCCTTCGAAACTTAATCCCTTGAGTGAATCGTAATCGAAGTCCGGCGAAAGTTTAA
>JAGGVT010000113.1 GCA_021157815.1 bacterium
AGGCAATGATAAGTGCAATGGCAATAGTAGTAACAATAATTAAGATTGTTTTTAAAAAGTTCATGGCATATTCCTCAATTGAAGAGATTGATATCTAATCATTATTGTACAGGAGTGGACATAACCGACGCAAGTTAAGGTACGGATTCAAACATGATAATATTTTAAGTCTGACGCTTGTCCTGTCGAAGTAACCAATGTGTATTTGTAGTCCTTGTTTTTTACGGCGCTTTAAACTATATTAATTAAAGACTATTCTCTTTAACTCTTTCTGGAGGTAAGAAATGATATTTCAACGATTATTTATCCTTCTATCTATCACAGTAATGGCAGCCTTAATTATCGGTTGTTCCGGAAATACAACAGACCCCGTCTCAAATGACACTGCGGCGTTACCGGACAGCATGCCAATTATTGGCCTGTCTGCCGCCAATGGCGTTTATGACGCGGTGGGAATCATGGGTGCATATGATCTATATTTTGATGCCGAAACCCTTACCGCGGAGATTACATCGACTCGCAAATCATCAATCGGCGAGAGTTTCATCGTAAGCGGCATGGGTTATTGGAATGTGCTCCCATGCGGCAATTGCCTTACACTGGATGCCATAGTTCCTGAGGGTGACCATTTCAAGGTCACTTTCAAGATAAGCCATCCTTTCCCGCTTGGCAATCCCGGGGAGCCATCATCCGGCAAGAACCGCCAGGATTTGGATATTTTTGACCTTGCTCTTGCGGTTCAGCCTCGCGGACTTGCATCCGACAATTATCTTCTGACCGGAGGAGGCACCTATATCTATCCGGAATTCTGCGTTAACGCGGATGCATACACAACCGAGCTGGCAAATCTGACCGGCGACCCGGCAGCTTTGCCATATTTCCTTGTAGTCGATGACAGCGATACCGGGATGCCGACTTACAACGAATTCCCGATGGGAACTACCGATTCACTCTTCGATGTGTATTTCAACACCGGAGGCACGTTCACGTTGTATCTCACAATGGGATACGGCGCCAGCGCGACATGGGAAACAAGATTCGCATGCAAATATTACAATCCGGAATTCAATCGAAAAGCCGCATGGAAAGTGGATGTTACTCCGCCGAACGGCGATGATCCCCCATCGATGGCTAACACCTGGAACAATCAGGACACCACGACTGAATTCGATGTTGTTGTTGAAGTGTTCGACTGGCAAATTGGCGCGACAGTCTATCCTCTCCCGGCTGATTTCGCGAATGCGCCTGAAAACAACATATATGCCGCTAGTGAGGTTGCACAGGTCAGCCTGGAAATTCCCGGCATGTTTAGCACACTTAAAACAATGACTACAGCTGACAGCGGATTCGGCGCGCCTGCCGCACCGCTGGTTTATTCTTTCGCAGTTGCAAACGAGAATGGTCTCAGCTCGGGAACATATTATGGCCTGGTTATGGTTGACGATTCACGACCGCCATTAACCGAAGCCGATATGCGCGATTTCCTTGTGCATTGCCCCGAAGGCGTTGACAGATACAACTATATAATGCCTGAATATGCGGCTTACCAGGTTTTCCCGGCTGTTGTAGTTGGGGGATGCGGACCAATCACAGGAGAAATTACATCGCCGGATTGTCCGATTTCAGGCGTTTATGATGATGCAATGATTATGTTCTCCGCGGAAGCATCCAGCGACAACGGCGGAGACCCGATTGCCAGTTACGAATGGGATATGGATTATGACGGTACAACTTTCGATGTTGATGGAACAGGCGCATCTGCAATGCTTGGCCCCTTCGATAATCCAACCTGTGGGACACCCGGCGAGGAGCCGGTTGACTATACAGTTGCTGTCAGAGCGACAGACAGCTGCTCTCCGCCAAACGTAACTGTTTTTGATACATGTGTGGTTACAGTTGACAACTGCGAAACCAACCTTATTTCTTCTATCGGATTTGTTGCCAAACCAGCCGCCGATTCCTGGTTTGATGTCTGTGTTATGGCTGACAGCTATGTTTATGTCATCGCTGACCATGATGCTACAGGCAATACGGATGGCAACTGTGAGGACGGAATGAGAACAGCGCTTCAATTTGACAATGACCTTTCCAACATGACAGTTATGAATGAAGCTGACGGCATGGCTGCGGCAAATCCGGGTTCAAGAGAGTGGCTTGGTGACTGGATTCGAATGGATGTCTCCATTGGCGGCAACCTGATTACAAGCCAGTGCGGCGCTGGAATCGGCACATGGTCGGTTTCAGGCGCGACTGCAACATCCGAAGCCTGTTGCTGGGCGCTGGCATGTCCTAATGGTTCATCACCGGTTCCGGATGTCGCCGACCATAACGCTTCCGGTGGATATGGTTCCAGCATAATCGGATTCGGACAGACTCATGAGGACTGTGATCACGCAGATTGGGCACTGGGTTTTAATGATTCGGATCTGGTCGATTACAACGGATACAACTCATCCGGAGATTTTCTCTATACTCATGATGGTTTGCTTGATTACCTTGTTGGAATTGAGGGAATTGACGGCACGGAAAACATCCTTGTCTTCTATTCCAGCGGCACTGAAGGCGCCCTTTCAATCTGGGGAGATTGCTACGACATGGGTGAAGACGCCGCGATACTTGATTCTGCAGGCTCTTTGGGAACAGGCCCAGGAGAATTCACCGGCGGACTGGACGTGTCAATCGATTCCAGCGGAAACATCGTCACTGTTGAAGATCACGGGACTTCGTTCAGATTCCAGAAATTCACATCTGATCTGACCTACGTTTATACTTCAGTCTGGCAGGATACAGACAGCCCGATGAGAATCGATTTTGACAAGGGTGACGATACTCTCTATATGCTTACCGATGCGGGTGTTCATATTTTGAGCGTTAATTAGTGAATCCTTGGCATTACACTACATGCAAAACAACAATCCCCCGCATCCGCGGGGGATTTTAATTTAGTCGTCTTTGAAAAACCATTTTTAAGTTATACCGTTTTACAAAAAAACCTTTTCCTGGGAGCGCTGGTCTCTGACCGGCACTTGGACAAGGTTAGTAGAAATCAACAGAGTTTGGCTAACAGATAAATTGACAAATTAAAAAACTGAATTTACCAACCATGTTCGTAAGATTCTCTTTTTTACATTTTAGTTAGTAAGTTCAAGTGCCGGTCAGAGACCAGCGCGCCCAGGAAAAAATATACTGTAAAACAAACATATTAAATATGTTCTTTCAGGGACGACTATTTATGCAACGTATTTTTATCAACCCATCGCAAGCAATTCAGCTTCATCGATGTCGAAATTCGCATAAACATTGGCAACATCGTCATGATCCTCGAACAAGTCCATGAGTTTCAGAACCTGCTCAGCTGTCTTGCCGGTAATCATGATTGAATTGGATGGAATCATTGTCAAATCAGCCGATTCCCATTCCATCTCTTTCTTCTTGAAGGCATCACAGACGACATGCAGCATGTCAGGCGGAGTGGTAACATCAATTCCGGTGGAGTCAGATTCAACATCATCCGCGCCAGCCTCAAGAGCGATTTCCATAATTGTGTCCTCATCGGCACCGGGATCAAAATGAATTATCCCTTTCTTCTCGAACATATACGCTACGCATCCGCTTGAACCGAGGTTGCCGTTGTTTTTCGAGAACAGCGATCTGATTTCAGCCGCCGTTCGGTTTTTATTATCAGTCGTGATCTCAAGATAAAACGCGATACCGCCGGGACCATAACCCTCGTATATCATCTCCTCGTAATTGACCCCCTCCATATCACCGGTACCACGATTTATAGCACGGGCAATGTTATCGTTTGGCATATTGCCGGCTTTGGCTTTTTCAACCGCAAGTTTCAAGCGAGCGTTGGTTTCGATATCGCCTCCGCCATCCCGTGCAGCAATTGTTATTTCTTTTGTCAGTTTGCTGAAGAGTTTTCCACGAGCGGAATCAGCAGCGCCTTTCTTTCTTTTTATCGTTGACCATTTTGAATGTCCTGACATCCTTCACACCATCTCTTTCCATTGGGAATAAATCTGTCAATCTGTATTCTACATGAGGATTAAGAAATCACGCAAGAA
Organism: bacterium; assembly: GCA_021157815.1. Taxonomy (GTDB): domain Bacteria; phylum JAJVIF01; class JAJVIF01; order JAGGVT01; family JAGGVT01; genus JAGGVT01. The sequence goes on from JAGGVT010000113.1 coordinate 4,071, forward strand.
AAAGAAATAATTTGCCTGGTAGAGCAGAGGGTTTTAGAGCATGTCGTGAAAGCCAATAAATCGTCATTTCCACGAAACAAGATTCCGTCATTCCCGCGAAAGCGGGAATCCAATTAAAAAATGAGAGATACCAACTCTTCTATAAAAAAATGGATTCCCGCTTTCGGGGCTGTTGAAAAAGGGCTGAATGTAGGGGGTAGGTCTCTGTGCCTACCCTAAATATTGGCATAAATACAGGGCAACCACGGAGAGTTGCCCCTACGGTCTGGGAT
>JAGGVT010000092.1 GCA_021157815.1 bacterium
ATGTCCACAATCCCTTGTAAAACGAGAGGAGGCGTTCCAGAAGATCAGGCATCGTGCTGATTGATGTTCCCTTGGGAATTGAAATCCTGATTGTGAGTTCAGCCTCGGATTCATCGCAATCGCGCTCGATGTTGATCTCAGGTGTCATTGACACATGATTTGACGCCAGCGCGATGTCTGTCCCAACCGCGAGTACAATCAAAACCACGAGAAATGTTAATCTGTAGATTTTGCCGTTCATGTAAAACATAATCCGTTATATGACCACACATTATCCATAACGGTTGACAATGTGCCTACTTAAATATCGAGGCAAATTAGATATTTCTGTTCCTATTAAGTGTGTAACAACAACAATAATAATAAATACCAGAAAAAAAGCAGAGGGCAAAAACCCTCTGCCAATCTAACACTATTTCAAACCAAAATAATCGCTCGACTAATTAGTTACCTCATACAAATCACCGTAATCCGATGATGTCTGCTTGTACACATAGAAAATGTGCAGTACGTCATCATCGGTTACAAGCGGGAACGGCTGTGAATAATGATAACCCGATGGAATCCCGGGAACATCAATGTACGTAATCGGTGAATCCCATCCTGTCGCGTTCGAGCAAATCAGATAAATCGAATCATCCTCGGCGTATGTGATATAGACATTGTTGGATGAATCGGTATCGATGCCAACGTAATCCTTGAGAATTATATCTGTTGAACTTCGTACGATTTCTGGAGATGACCAGCTTGCGCCCTGATTGGTTGAAGTTGCATATCCGATTTCATAATCCGTGCCGTCATAATGGCGGTAAACAGCGTGCAACGTGCCTGTTGTATCCAGTGCAACCGCGGTGGAATCAACGGTTTCTCCTGATGGGCCTGCAAAAATATCAGTGTGTCCTCTGTTAGAGTGTGATGATTTACTTATTCTCATAAGGCGGGCGTAATCGACAGTAGCAGTTGCTCTGTAGTAGCCAACATAGTGGTTGGTACTATCGCGGTCATGGAAATTAGTTGATGCCATGTAAATTGTTGCGCCATCCGCCCATCCTGATGGCCAGCCATAACCAGCATAAGTTGAATAACCCGCTATTTCAAATCCGCCACTGTAACTATAGACAGCAATGTAAGTGCTGTTATCGTCAGGGAAAAAACAAGCTGGCTGGCCACTGCCGCCGAGATTTCCCTTGGCTTCCCACGAACCGCTACTAAGATGTCGAATAGCCCGTCTTGCGTAAATAGGATCAGAGATTTTGTAACCGGCATAAACAAGGGCGTCATTATCGCCTTTGGTCAGGTGAAGGAAATACGGTGAATGATTAATTGCCTGCGCTGGAGCATCCCAACCTGAGCCGTCATTAAGAGTATATTGGATGCCATTGCTGTTTTTATGCCAGATAAGTGTAAGATCATCATTAGTATCCATACATGCACGAGGCCAGCGCGAATCCGTGTCAATAAGAACCGGATCTGACCAGGTTTGCTCTATAATGGAAAAATCAGCATCGGAATCATCATAAACAGTGGGGGTACCAACAAGCGAGGCTCGTACGCGAACTGTGACTGATGGATCATCCGGGATGTCCCACTCGTAAATGCCGTCATCATCAGTGGATGCGATAATTTCATTTATATCAGCAACGAAACCATCCTTTGAGTATTCAAGTTTTATCATGCCGGAATAAAGAGTCGTTGTCCAGGTTATATCCTCCTGAGAACCGATTCGCCATTCCTCGCCGCCGTTTGGCGCGGTCAGTTCTATTGTGCTTCCAATAACAACTGTCGCGGTGAAAGTCTGGTATGTCGCGAATTCTGGCAGATTGTAGTGTTCAAGCGTGACTCCATCCGGAGCGTCGATGATAAAATCCCTGTCGCCGATTTCACCAACCGCGCGTTCATCGGTTACTTTTACCAATCCTGTATATTCATCCTCACCCAGAAGATTTTCATTGGTGATGGAAAGCGTATAAACAAGCGGGTCATTAAATGTTCCCGCACCGCTGGTCGGTATAGTAACTGATTGAAGAGCGCTGTTCATTCCGGGAATCTCTACTGAAACACTCGAAACATCAGATGCAGCGTATATATCAGTCGGATTTGTCAACTCGGGATCAACATTCGCCCCGATCTGCCAGTCGTAAACCTTGACGGTTACATCATGAGGAGTTGAACTGTCAGCGCTGCTCCATGTGTTGCTCACATCAGGAGGATTTTCACCCTCAGGCGGTGTAACATCCACTTTCCACGCGGATTTTCTATTGAACTCGGGATTGAAATATTCAGGATTTAGCCTGTCCGGTTTTTTCGCGCTCCAACCATAACCCATTGTAAGATACAAATCGAAACGCATTGAACCGGAAGCCAAATCGAAAACGGCATCGAATTCAATGTTTTCTGTTCCCATCTCGAATTTGTTGTATGAGCCTGTGCCGCCGATGCTGTCATCGATGACAAGGAAATAGGGGAGAGCCGCGCTGTCCTCGATTACCTCATTTAGTTCAGTGGTGTAGCCGTCAGTACCAACGCAGAAACCAGTGTATGCGCTTGCACCAGTCTGGCTGTAGGTTGATGCGACAGCTTCCTGCGGCGCGATTACCATCGCGAGGTCGAATACATCCAAATCAAGGCGATTTATCGCTGTTGGCGGTTTTA
>JAGGVT010000144.1 GCA_021157815.1 bacterium
GAAATGCCTTTTGATGAAGTTATCAAATATCTTGATGACGATGGCGATGGCGTCGTGATTCCATTTGGGACAGTAGAGCCGCACGGACGGCATCTCCCAATGGGTACGGATAACCTTCTGGCGCAGTCGATAGGGGAGAGAATAGCGGAGGAATTCAACTGGCTGATTGCTCCAACCCTGAATTACGGCGTGAACAACACGCTCGCGATGTATCCCGGCGCGACTACAATCGCCCCTGAAATCTATGCGGAATTTGTAACTCAGATAGTTGAGGGATATATCAAACTCGGTTTCAATCACATTGTTCTAAACAACGGGCACGGACCTAACGTGAACGGGCTTGAACAAGCCGCGCGAAAACTTTCCGGGACATATCCTGAAGCCAGAATATTTGTAATCAGCTGGTGGGATTTGGACAAGGAGCCTCTTGATAAGGTTTATGAGGGCAAATCTGCGGGGCATGCGGGCCTGGATGAAACCGCTGCTGTGATTTATTTCCAAAATGACCTTGTGCAAAAGAAAAAATTCACATCCGATTCATACTGCATTCGCAAAAATGGCTTCAAGGTTTATCCGTCACCCGCGTCATGTATTCCGGGTGATGATGATTCGATACCGGATTTCAGCGTTAAAAAAGCGAAAAAATTCACGGAGATGGTTCTTGATATTATCTATGAGAATATCACTGATGCCCTGGAGGGCTTTTCGAGTAACCTGTTGGATTAGATCAGACTAAAAATGCGATAAAATATTTCTGAAAATACAATTGACTTTTTGCCAATATTGAATAAATAATCATTGTCTTTTTTTCTTGCGCAATGATTATCACAAGCAAGAGTTAAATGGTGATTCGGGAGATTTAATATATGAGAGTATGGATAGATGAGGGATGTATCGGATGTCGGTTGTGTGAAGAGATTTGCCCTGAAGTTTTTCAGGTTGATGAAACGGCATCCGTCATTGAGGAGAATATTCCTGGTAACGAGGAAGCAATTGCTGAAGCCGCCGGGGAATGCCCGGTTGAGGTGATTATTGTCTCGGAAGAGAATTTTGATTTAATCGATGAAGACGATGACGTTGGCGTCATTGATGATGAGTTGTAAAAGCCAAATCTTGAAAACCGAGCCTCGAACGTTAGTGAGAGGTAGGTGCGACAATAGATAAGCTTAAATTACCTCGGAAAACCTCTCACTCACGTTCGAGGCTCGGATAATTCTTAATCGTTACAACATGAAACCACAAAGTTTTAAACATTTCCTAAATATTCCTTGCTATCTTCTATAGATAACGAGCGTTTTTGATAACTGATCGTGCCATGCTTTTCCGTAGTAATTATAAAACGGCGCGATTACACCCGCGAAAAGAAACAGAAAAGAAAAAACACATGTGATGGATCTGCTAATTGCTTGAATGAGTGTTGGAGGCTTGACACTGTCCGAGTCAACAACCTGTATCCCAACAATCATTTTCCCGATTGTCCGTCCGCTGATGGCAGTGAAAAAAGTGAAATAAACAAACGCTTCGAAAATCGACATGAACGGGATGAACTCTTTTATCTGCGAAAACTGGTTCATTGAAAAAACAGTCAATCCAACGATTATCAACCAGTCGAACATGAACGCGACAACGCGGCTTGAATAAAGCGCCGGGATGATTTCCGAACGAATTTCCTTTTTAAACGCTTCATCAGCGCTGATGGTTTTAATGCCGTAATTCTGATGGTACCTGTTTCTGATTCGCTTGATATCGCCTTCGGTAAGCTCCGCAGGCAGATTAATACTGGAACCGCAGTGTGTGCAGATCGATGCGTGATCAGGTATTTCAAGTCCGCAGAATGGGCAGTACATAATTGGTTTTTCTCCGGTGAATATTATATCATCTGTTGAGAGTTGCATCATTAGCGCAATCTTTTATAATATCCAGTGATATCAACAGGTCGGAGGTTTAAAATGAAACGAATATCTTTTCTTATGGTTATATTCATTATTGTTGCAGGGGCATTCACGGGGTGTATTGCCAAAGATCCGGTGTATGACATCGTTATTCAGGAAGTGAAGGACAGTCTTCAGGAGGAATTCAGTGATGAGCTTGCGATGGTAGAGAAAATCATCATATTCGAAAACACGATGAAAGTGTACATGCTTGATGAATACAATTCAGAAGGACTCAAGGATTTTGCCAAAGCCATAACCCGGATATATGGTGAAAGAATGAGAGACAACAAAAAACTGGCACAGACATATCATCTGCATATCTTCCAGAAAAAGATGATTGACAACAAAATGCAGATGAAGATGATTGCCGAATGCCGGTTTGAAAATGGCTCAGACAAGGTTACGGTAAAAGAACTTGGCCTTGGCGAAGGCAAATATGATGTTTATTAAATTTGAATCGTAATTATTGGCAATGCGAAACCGGGCACATCGCCCGGTTTTTTAAATCTATCCTGGGAGCGCTGGTCTCTGACCGGCACCTGTGGTAGGTTAATAGATATCAATTGAGCTTATCTAACAAACAATATACTAAAAGATAGGCGTTGAGTTAATCAACCATGTTTGTAAGATTCCCGTTTTTACATTTTAGCTAATCCGTTCAGGTGCCGGTCAGAGACCAGCGCTCCCAGGAAAAAATATTTTTATAAAATGCAATAACTTAAAACATGGTTTTTCAGGGGCGACTATTTACAACCCCAGGTCATCCGCGATTCCCTGCATGGCGGTCAGGCTAATCTCGATGAAGCGCGTGAGTTCAATTCCAAGTTCAGGTTCGCATGTTTTCATTTGATCTCTGCTTGCATTGGCGGCGAATCTGGCTTCCTTGAATCTTTTTTTTACTGATTTGAGTTTAACTGACGCGAGTTTTTTGTCCGGCCTGACCAGCGCTGATGCGGTAATCAATCCGGTCAGGGGGTCGCAGGCGTAAAGCGCTTTTGCCATTTTTGATTCACGCGGTAATCCATGGACACCGTTATGCGCCGCGACTGCCTGAACGATTTCATCATCGAACCCTTTTTCCTTTACCATCTCCGCGCTTAAAAGTGAATGGCGCGATAAATCATCACCGAGGATCTCAAGGTCAACATCATGAACAAGCCCTGCGATTCCCCACCGGTCTTCATCCTCGCCCAGCTCAGATGCAAGCGCGCGCATCACCGCTTCCGTGGCGAGCATGTGTTTAACCAGATTTTCCGTTTTAATATTCTCTCTGACAAATTGGAGTGCTTCATCTCGATTCATGACTATAACCTCTCATTAGTTGTTTTTTGTAGCCCGGTTTCTCATTAACCGGGAAAATTATGGTCGATTCACGCAATACCCCGGCAAAGGGATGCCGGGTTACAAGATACTAAAGCTTATCGATAACAAATGTGCCTTCGCTAAATGAAATGCCTGACTGGTAGTAAAACGTGCCTGTGAATATAAGTTGAACGTGATCAATCAACCCGTCAAACTCGCCAAAGTCGCCTGTTATATTATATGAGGAAAACAGGATATTGTCGCCGTCATATTCCACATGGGCATCGTAGATGTATGTATTATTCAGGTAAATTGAGACAAGGACATTTTCGTTATACTCATAGAAACTCAAATCTACTTTATCGACCAGTCCGGTTGTCGTTTCAGAAAGCCCTGACCAGTTGCCAAGCAGGTGGTCCAGTTCCTCCTGTGTTGGCACATCAACCGGAATGTATGGCGTTGTGCTGGTAGATGAGCATCCTGCTGCAGGCATGAGGAGCAGAAGCAGTCCGTATATAATTATTTTTCGCATGGTGTTATGCCTTCATAATTGATACTGTAAGTTTCATGCCGCCGAATTCAAAATCTTTTCCATCGCTTAGTGAATCTGAAATCTCAAATTTCTGCGCGAGAACCTCCTCGGCGATATACTTCCGCATGCTGTCGAGAGCGCGCATTAAAGCGTCATCGCCGCAAACCGCAAGATTTATTCTGTCCTCGACATCCAGCCCGATATCCTTTCTATAGACTTGGATTCGACGGACAGCTTCTCTCGCGAATCCCTCCATTCTGAGTTCATCCGTCAATTCAGTATCGAGAGCCGCGTGAATCTGCCCGTCAGTTTCGATAACAAATCTTTCTCCCTCGACTTTTTCCATAAGAATCATCTCATCAGGAACAGTAACAGATTCGCCGTTCACTTGGATCTCGATATCGCCATGACTCTTCACCCAGTTATTTCGAGTGGAGGAATCAAGCACTTCCATTGCCGATTTCACAGCGTTTACATTCTTGCCAAAGACAGGGCCCGCTTTTCTCAAGTCAATCATGAGCTTTACATCAAGCAGTTCGTCGAAATTATCAACGAATTTGATTTCCTTTACATTAAGTTCAGACAGCACATCATCGCTGAATCGTTCAACCGCTTCTTTGCTGTCGTCTGAAACAACAAAATAAACTGCGGCGAGAGGCTGTCGTACTTTCATTTTCGATCTCTGCCGCGCCGCAAGCGCAAGCGAAACCGCAGCGCGCATTTTCGCGATATCATTTTCCAGTTCAGTATCGCACAAACTGTCATCGGCTTTTGGATACTCGGTATGATGAACGCTTTCAGGCGCGTCGGGATAATTGCTTCTCACAAGATTCTGGTACATATCCTCGGTAACAAAAGGAATGATCGGCGCGAGCAGTCGAATGGTCGCAACAAGGCAGTAATAGAGCGTATCGTAACCGCTTTGCTTGTCAGCGTCAAACTCGCCTTTCCACAGGCGCCTGCGTGACCGTCGGATGTACCAGTTTGAAAGGTCATCCCAGAACGTCTCGCATGACTGAACAATCGCGCTGATTTCATATTCCTCGTAATTTTTCCACGTACTTGAAATGAAACTTTGCATGCGTGAAATAATCCACCGGTCAAGGTCGCATGACACTTCCTTTGGCGGTTTGTCCCATGATTCAAACTTTGGATTATCGATGTTGGCGTATGTTACGAAAAAGCTATAACAGTTCCAGAACTGGAGGAATTTCTTGACAACCTCCTTGCCCGGACTGTATCCGAATCTTAGCGGTGTTGTTTTCGGCTGGCCGGCGTAAATCCAACGCATGACATCGGCGCCCATGATTTTAACAGCGTCATCGAACCAGATTGCGTTGCCCCAGCTTTTATGCATTTCCTTTCCGTCTTCATCGCCCACTTTCTCGTGAGCCATGCAGACCTTGTACGGTGCCGCATCCTCCAGAACGACAGACATGAAAAGCATGGAATAGAACCAGCATCGTATCTGCGCGCGCATTTCAATAATCAGTTCAGCCGGGAACCATTTTTCCCATTCCTCATGATCAGTGAAATAGGACATCGTGGAGAAAGGCACGATTCCAGCATCCAGCCAGCAATCGCCGACATCAAGAACCCGTTTGACTTTCTTCCCGCATTTCGGGCATGTGATTTCAATATCGTCAATCCATGGCCTGTGCAGTTCAGGAATATCTTTCAAGTCGATACCAGCTTTTTCCGCAAGTTCCTCTTTGCTCCCGATGATTGTTGTTTCACCGCATGAGCATGAGTAAAACGGCAGTGGAAGCCCCCAGAAACGTTTTCGTGAGATACACCAGTCGCCCATGTTAAAAAGCCAATCATCCATCCGCTTTTTCAAAAAGTCCGGAGACCATTTGATTGTTTCATTCGCTTTGTAGAGGCGGGGTTTGAGCTCCTCTGTCGCGATGAACCATTCGTCAACAAGACGGAAAACAAGATCAGCGCCGCATCTCCAGCATGTCGGATAGCGATGCTCGTACTCCTCGGTTTTATAGAGGAATCCTTTTTGTTTGAGATGTTCAAAAACGGCTGGCGCGATATCCGCGACGTTTCGTCCGGTGAAATCGCCGAAACCATCGATATAATCGCCGGCTTCATCAATCGGTGCGATCATTCCAATATCGTTTTCCTTAATCTGGCTGAGTTCATAGTCCTCAAGGCCACATCCGGGCGCGATGTGAACAACGCCGGTACCCTCCTCACTGCTGATCATTTCCCACGCGATAATTTTATGGTCGATTGCTTTTTGAGCTTCGAAATCATCGAATGGGCCTGTGTAACGAAGTCCGATTAGCTCTTTTCCTGTAACAACGCCAATCTGTTCATAGTCGCCATCAAGCCTGTGGAGAACATCGACGCTTAAATACAGAATATCACCATTCTGTTTGACTTTGGCGTATTCGAATTTCGGATGAACGGCAAGCGCTGTGTTGGCGGTTAGTGTCCATGGGGTTGTTGTCCAGACAAGCATGAATTCATTGGGTTTATCAGTTATCGGTAGTTTCAGATAAACCGAATCGTGTTTCATGTCCTTGTAACTGTCAAGCATTTCGTGCTGGGACAGCGATGTCCCGCACCTGGCGCACCATGGCATCGGTCGATGCCCTTTGTAAAGCAGTCCCATCTCATTGCATTTTTTCAAAAAGGTCCAGATCGATTCGATGTTTTTATCGGTCATGGTGAAATAATCGTTGCCCCAATCCATCCATTGCCCAAGCGCGAGAGACTGTTCTGTGATTGTCTGCGAGTATTTAAGCACTCGTTCCTTGCAGGCTTTCGAGAAATTATCGAGCCCGAAATCGAGAATATCCTTTTTCGAATTCAGCCCAAGGTCTTTTTCAACCTCGACTTCCACCCACAATCCCTGACAGTCAAATCCGTTCTGGTATCGCTGGTGGTATCCGCGCATCGCCATGAAACGCTGGTATATATCTTTCAGAGTGCGTCCCCACGCGTGGTGAACGCCCATCGGATTGTTTGCTGTAATGGGGCCGTCCAGAAATGAATATCGCTTGCCACTGTCGCGATTCTTCTCGACAAGTTTATTGAATGCTTCGGTTTCCTTCCAGAACGCAAGGATTTTTTTATCGATCTCGATGAAGTTTAACGGTTCCGGCGGTTTGAACATTAGCGTGTTTTCTCCTGAGCTATAAAAAATAGATTTCCAAAACATAAATTCCTGATAGCCCGGTTTCTTATTAACCGGGGAAATGGCGATAAATTCACACATTACCCCGGCGAAAGGACGCCGGGTTACAATAAAATATGTTTTTTCGAATGCCTTAAATAATTAATTACAAATATTCATGACAATCCTGAGGATTGACAATCAGCTGACAGTCCGGTTTTTCATTAACCGGGAAAGCGGGGCGATAAATCATTTCGACCCCACCTGGCTGTTGGATGGCTGCGCCGCGTATTGCTCAAGGTCACAACGGCGTATCCTCCAGTGCTTGCCGACTTTGAATCCCGGCAGGCGGCCCTCCTGTAAAAGTTTGTATATGGTCGGCACCGGTACTCGCAGGTATTGGGCGACCTCGTTGACAATCATAATGTCAATATCATCTTTCATTTAGAATATCACCATCCCGAAATCTATTTACGGGAGCACGGATGTTTCTATCCGTTCTTTACAGATGTTCCCGGTTATTATATGAGTCGGCATTTATGTGTCAAGGTTAAATTTCATTCAATGCATTTCTGTCATGCGTCTTAATTTGTTATAATGCGTTTTTAAATTTTACTTTTGGATTCGATTATGCCTGATTGTGTACTGGCTTTTATAATTTCGTTTATATCAACGGTAATATTAACGCCGGCTGTACGTTGGTTGTGCATACGTTTTGCGTTTTATGCCGACCCCAATCCGATAATCGCGACTCACAAGGTGGCTAAACCAACTCTTGGCGGAATCGCGGTTTATTTCTCCTTCCTTATCGCGCTTGCTGTTGTGATGATTCAAACAAACCAGATTTTATTTTTCCTCAAACTGCTCGCTGGAACAATGCCGATTTTTATCATGGGAATCTATGATGATTTAAAAGGTTTGAGTTTCAAGTTCAAGGGACTTGCGGAAATTATCCTGGTTATCGCTTTCGTTTTAATTTTCAAAATCAAACCCGGATTTGATGTTCATCCCGTTTTTGATTATTTTCTGATGCTCTTCTGGTTTGTTGGAATAATCAACGCTATCAATTTAATAGACATAATGGATGGCCTTGCATCTGGAATCGGTTTGTTTGCGTCGCTGGGATTTTTTGTGCTCGCGGCCCTGATGGGCAGGCCCGAACTAATCCCCATTGCCGCCGCTCTTGCCGGATGTTACCTTGCGTTTCTATATTTCAATTTCAATCCCGCGAAAATATTTCTCGGCGACAACGGCTCTCTTGTAATGGGGCTTGCGCTTGCATATCTTGCTTTCGAATTGTTTGGGCACGAACCTTTATCGCCAAAAACAATGGCGCCTGTGATTATTCTGGCAATTCCTATTTTTGAGGTGTTCCTGCTTGTTCTGAGACGATTAAAAAAGAAAATAGGAGTATTCGAGGGTTCGCCTGATCATCTCGCGCTTGTTATTCAATCCTTTGGGTACTCAATACCTAAAACAGCGGTTATTATCTATCTCGTTGCCGCGATTCTTGTCGTCCTGGGATTATTGGTCGCAACATCATCAGTAACAGTCCAGGTGATTGTTTCGATTGTTGTTCTTGTAACGGCGGCATTTTTGCTTGGATTTATGCGTAACGTTAAGGTGAAAGGATAGATTGTCGCATATTGTGTTATTATGAATTTTGATTCTGGAAGAAGATGTATCTCCAATTATTTATTGATAATAGGATACCTCTGAAAAAGCAAGAAATGATGCTAATTTTTATAAGCGAGAAAGAATGGATTCCGGCTTTCGCCGCTGTTGAAAAAGGGCTGAATGTAGGGGGTAGGTCTCTGTGCCTACCCTAAATATTGGCATAAATACAGGGCAACCACGGAGAGTTGCCCCTACGGTCTGGGACAAAACGGGGTTTTTCAACAGCCCC
>JAGGVT010000145.1 GCA_021157815.1 bacterium
TAATCACGAATTCAGCTGTCCAAATGCTGTCTGATGCTTAATTCACCTTGATTATGCCCTAAAAGCCCTTTATTTCAGGTATTCAGAGTTGGTTTATGCAAATTTAAAAATTCCAAATCACATTTCAGCTGTCCAGGAAATCCTATTTTGGACAAGTATGAAATGCGTACATAATTAATCCGCTTGCTAGTCCACCGACAAACGTATTCATGAAATTCAGAAGTTCATTATTAAGTTTCTTTCCGCCAATCGCGCCGACAATGCTTTCTACCATATTGCCGATAAACGCACCTGCAACTATTGAAATGAAAGCGCGTAGATTTATGTCGTCATAGCTCAAAATTTGAAAATCAAAACTATTGATGTAAATATATAACTTAGAGAACAATCCGGATAACACTCCGACAATCGCTATAATCATAGATGCCAGAATGCCCAATGATGTTCCCTCAATTGAAACTGCTCCCTCTGTTCCGGGCTTTACTCTTTTGAAAGTAAGAGGATTTATCGGGGTCTTGCCATACAACTGTCCCATTTCACTCGATGTCGTATCGGCTGCTGCTGTCGCGAATGAACCAGCCATCGCAACCATAAACAAGACTCGATATTCAGCGCCAAAAAGTAAGGATGCAGATGCAAAAATAGTTCCCGCGAGAATATTAGCCAGCGCGTGTTTTGCTCCTCTTTTACCGCCTTCCTCCTGAGCTATTCCCATCTCGGTTTTTTTCTTGTATCCGATTTTGGTACACATACTTCCAATAACCACAAACGCAAGAGGTACAATAAATCCCTGCCAACCTGTGCAGCCGTAAATGATAGTCCCGAAAACAATTCCGCCTATCATGCCTGAGAGCGAAATAATTCGGAGTAAAAACGCCACAAGAGCGCATATCGACGATACAATGAAACCCTGAAAGAAACTAACAAGAAATTCCAATTTTATTCACCAGCCAGAAAGTATAGGTTTGATGGCAAATCATGGCAATATGTTTTTTGGCGCAACAATTTAAAGCATAGTTTTCAGGAACGACGAAATAAACGTCATTCCGATCATCCACTTCGTGAATGTCGGAATGACTAATAGGCTTTCTACTTGCAATCTGATAATGTCGCTGCCACAAAAAAAAGGAAGCGCGTACGCTTCCCTTGGTTTTTCTTATGCCAGATTATATTCTCAAGGTTTTATCTTGATTTTCATGCTTTTCTCATCAGTGGATATTGTGTACTCACCACTCTTCAAACCATCGAATGAGAACTTCCCAATAGCATCCGTATATGTCCCGCTAAGAAATTCCTCTCCCTTGAACAGGCGAATCGGAAAATACTTAAGCCGCATACCATCGATGGAAAATATGAACCCTATCAATTTGTTGTCCCTGATAAGGTAAGTTGTATCATTCTTTGCATCATTTTTGATCGGCGTAAGAGAAAGGCTCTGCTGTGAATTGCTGATTAATATATCACCAATGGTGTTGGCTTTCATCGCAGCAGATTTTCCCCTGCCTTTTTTAACAAGGCTTCCATCATTGGGAAATATTTCCTCTACTGAAAAACCAAGCGTATTAGCCAATCTCTGGCGGGTTAGATATGATGGTGTCCGTTTGTTATTCTCAATGTTTGAGATTGTCGCTTGCGCAACTCCGGTATCCCTTGATAGCTGAATTTGAGACAAGTCAGCTTTTGCTCTGAATTCTCGTAATCGATTAATGGTAATTCACCTCGATAAAATAGTATGATTATAGAAAAAGATATTCCTAAATATTAAAGACAAGGCAGGATTCTATCACATCTTCATAATGCTGTAAAGTGATATTATTACATCAGAAAACGAACAATTAGTATGTAATCTGAAAAGAGTAAATATCCTATACTTAAGATAGGATATGCATTGCTGTATTTCAGTAAAGCTCTGAGTAAAACAAACGCGCGTTTCCATCAGGAGCTGCTTTGAAAGATACCAGCATTAATCATGTTATTGAGAGGAGACATTCTGGTAAATGCTCTCACGATACCGTGGCAGTAATTTCTCGCCTGCGAAAAGAAGGTAGCCGTAAATCATCAGTGAGTACAGAATCGAGGCAATGATTGCAAAGAAAAGCCATATTGGACTTCCTGATGTTAAGGAATAATATAACATAAGAACAACCGGGATTATCAAAACCGATAACGCCATGACAGTAATCATATTCATTAACCCCACAATCAAGGTTCCCTGAAAACTGACCGTTGGCTTGTCCATAGGAACGTAGTAGGGGAATATCATCGAACTTATGTTTCCCAGCCCGACAAGAATCATTACAAGGCACTCCATGAAAGAGAAGAATGATAACGGATAGCTTATTCCGGGGAAAAACAATCCAATCAGAATGGAAATAACAAGTGAATCAATTGAAAGCAAAAAGAACATAAATATATTTTTGCCGAGTAAAATCTGCCTGTCCGTAACGGGTGCTGTAAACATGCTTGAAACAGCGGCTCTATCATAGCCGAAAATATTTCCCACAAAAATATATGACTGCGCGAGAAACAGAATCATAACAAGAATAATGAAAGATATCTGAATCATCATTTGCAGTTCAGGCGAGATTGAAAGATCCGATCCAACCAGTGAATATCTGATGATAAGAAGTATCAGAACGGGCGTTATTATCCCGGGCATCATCTTGTAGAACATGAAATGCCAGTCCCTGAAAAAGGTTTGAGCATCCTTAGACGCAATTGCCATTACAGGATTCCGCTTAAAATTGTCAAGCAGCGATTTCCTGCACGGTTTATTCTTGAGACGTTTTCGTCCACGAGCATGAGATCGGATTATCCCCTGCTCGACACTCCTGTATGTCAGATATGTGGCAACGAAATTAAAAACTATCACAGGGATTAGGATTAGAGCGCTTTTTACCAGAAAAGCATATCCAAGGCTTAAATTGCCTGCATGGAATTCATACGCTGATATGGCAAAAATGCCGGTTGGAAGATAGTTGTGAAAAGAAAGATTCTCATCATCGAGCAAAACCAGTTCCGAAGGCATTTTGATAACGTTAAGGTTTATCAGCACAACCAGCCCAACAACAGCCAGAAGAACCAGAGCAGCCAGTTTTAGCGGATTGAATCCCGGCAGCAGATTGTAAAGAATCAGTATTACGGTTTGATATATCGATTGAAGAAAAATAAAAACCACGATACATAAGAGAATAATTCCGAGGATGCCCTCGTGATTGCCAAAAAGAAATTCGAACTTGATAAACGCCGCCATGATTGTCAGCGGCACAATGTTGGATATATCAAGGAAATTGCTGATGGACAAAGATGTAAAAAGAGTGGGGAATGTAATCGGATAGTGAATCAGGCGTTTTATGTCGAGGCTTTCATTCAATCGAAATCCCATGAATGGAATCATTATCCAGAGCACCGCAAGCGAAAAGAAAAACAGGTTAAAAACCATTACGGGAGCTGGAATATAATCGAGCGCCATTGAAAGCGTGTGAGGGACGATGCGATAAAAAGCCAGCATCGCCATAATAAAGAGCGGAAAGAAGAAATAGCTTTCAACACGGCTTTGTGTCGATTTGGTATAACTCCTTAGCGTTACCAGAACCCTCAGTTTTATAATGCTTATTACTTTATCCAACTAAGGTTCGCTCCTTCTGAATCCACGCCGACGATATCAACGAAAACCTCCTCAAGCGTATGATGGGTGTCTTTACGCTCACCGCGAAGCAATTCCTGCGTTGAACCGCTTAAGAGAATTTTACCGTAATGAATTATCGCTACCTGATTGCACAATCTTTCGATTATTTCCATTATGTGCGATGACATGAAAATCGTAACACCGCTTCTAGTCATCGTCTGCAGAATATCCTTTATTTTTCTCGCGCTTATGGCATCCACTGATGTGAAAGGTTCATCGAGTATTAATATTCGCGGTTTGTGAAGCAATGCCGCTCCGAGGCTGACTTTCTTTTTCATTCCGAGAGATAAGTCAGTAATGAATTTCTCTCCATCAATCTCAAGAAGAGACAATATTTCTCTTGTTCTACTAATCGCTTCCTCTCGTTTTAATCCATACAACGCACCTGAAAATTCAAGATATTCCCTGCCTTTAAGGCGGTCGTACAGATTCAGATGCTCCGGGACAATTCCAAGCATCCTTTTAACATCAATACGCTGCTTCGAAATGTCGTGCCCCAGAACAAGTATTTTCCCGGAAGTCGGTTTAATCAGCCCAATGAGCATGTTGATTGTCGTAGATTTTCCCGCTCCATTGGGACCCAGGAATCCAAAAAAACACCCCTTTGGAATGCTAAGGTTTATATTATCAACGGCAATTACATTGTCGAATTTCCGAGTCAGGTTTTCAAACTGTATCGCGGGCGTTTTAGAGCCAGATGAGTTTTCCATCGAGTGTTTCACAGTATGAATTATAGCACCATCCAATATTATAGAATCCG
This sequence comes from bacterium, assembly GCA_021157815.1. GTDB lineage: Bacteria > JAJVIF01 > JAJVIF01 > JAGGVT01 > JAGGVT01 > JAGGVT01. The sequence goes on from JAGGVT010000145.1 coordinate 4,449, forward strand.
GCATTTGCGATTTCTTTTGAATTGCCGGAAGAATAACCTTCTACTATGTTTGACATAAAACAATGAAAAAACCGGGTTATCTGCCCGGTTTATTTTCAAATATTCTATAAGACAATAATCTTAAGCCCCTTGTTATTAACCTGCTAACTTACTAACCTGCTAACTTACTAACTTATTAACCTGCTAACTTGCTAACTTACTAACCTGCTAACTTACTAACTTACTAACTTGCTAACTTACCAACCTACTAACCTGCTAACCTGCTAACTTGCTAACCTGCTAACTTGCTAACCTGCTAACCTGCTAACTTACTAACCTATCATTATCTTCTAAACGCGAAGAAAACTTCCTGCTCTGTTTTGCTTCTTGTGTTTCTGGCATCAGACCAAATTATATACGCGCGACCAAGGAAATCGCTGGTTATCGATGGCGCGAACTGATTCTCCTCGGTTGTGTCCATATTCACTATGAAGTTATCCGAGAATACCGGCGGGTCATAGGATTCAGCGAAGAACACATCCTGATGGTTGTTGCGCTCATCTGTCCACGCTATGAATACTGTTCCGACCAGATTAACGTTTATGCTTGGATCATATTGCGGAGCAGTGTTGCCGATGTCATCGTTTACCCGGATATCCTCGCCGAAATTAATCCTGTCGGGTGAGTAATCGAAAAATATATTCGCGTCGTTTAACTTTTCGCTTGCCCATGCGACATAGGCTCCACCTGTAAGATAAAGCGAAATTGCCGGGGCGGGATCAATCGGGCCTGTGTTGTTATCGTCGTTTACCTTGATATTTTCACCAAAGGTATCGCCCATATCACCAGTTGTCGTGAAGTAAACATCTCCGTGGATAAACGCTCCAACTGTATTTCGCTTATCCTCCCATACAATAGCCGCGTTTCCAAAAAGGTCGGCGGCGATTGCAGGTGAAAACTGTCCTTTGTCGGATATATCATCGTTCACGCGAATTGGGTCACACCATGTGAGCCCTTCATCAGTTGAAACAATTAATGCTATATCGATTCCGTAACCGAATATGTCCTCTTCGTATGTGATATAAATAACACCGTCGCCATCAACGCATATATGTGAATTTCCCTGATACGAGTTGTAAGGATCGGGATGAGGTCTGATTTCATTTTCAAATGTCATTCCGCCATCAATTGACCTTGCGAATTTGACATCATAATTGAAGAGATCAGTTCTTGTCCATGTAACATATACATTGTCGCCATCAACCGCGATTGCGGGATAAGTGTCCATAACTGAACTTTGAGAGGAAACCTTGATACTCGGCATGAATGAATTTCCAGAATTGTCACTCATCTGAACCCTTGTGTGATAAACACCGGGATTATCCCTGTTATCGCTGTATGTAATCCAGATATAAGGTGTAAATATTACAATTCCACGTTGGCCAATTCCCTCGGTGGATGCATCGCAGCTAATACAGTCTGATACCGGAAGGTTGTCACTGAAAGGCGCCTCGCTTACCTCGATATCAACATAATGATACATGCTGATATCATAATTGTTAGGAGATTCGGCCTTGATAAGCGCCGGATATGTTCCCACCGGTGAATGAAGGTAATTATTCACAAACGCGCGATATGTGTTGGTCTGCGGAATAAGTGAGAAATTGGTTATTCTTGCGTTTAGCGCGGTTGTATCGAGAGTTGCTTTTTCCATGTCATCCTGCCAGTCATATATGTCGGTAAGGATAACAGTCCAGCCTCCCTCATCAGGAAGGACGCCGTACTGATGCTGATTCTCAACCTGATACGGCTCCTCTGTGTTTCCGCCAAATGAACATTCGAATACGAATTTAACTGCAGCATACGCTCCGGGAGGGGCATCGATAATCAATTCCTCATGGATAATTGACCATGGGCCGGCAGGGAATCGCCTGTTGTTTTCCTCTTTGGCATATGCGATGAACGGATTTATTTCCTGTGGCGTTGAAGGCGGATCAAACAAATCCGTATAACCATCCGGATTGAGGATTTCCTTGCCGTTAAGTTCAGTAAATATCTGGCGAACATCATAAGGTGCAAAGGTTGACGGATTTGCCAGAACAAGGTCAATTGTCAGTACTGTTCCTGTCCAGTCCGTGATAAAGAACTGAAAACATCCCTTAGGCGGGCACGGCGGTGAAAACAGATAGCTGGTTATTATTACATGAACCGAATCTGAATCTCGCACAGGGATAACCTCTGTTTCCCATGTTTCCGGATCGAAAGTCATGATATATTCACCCAGGAAATTATGCCCATCCGCCATTTCATCGGGAGACGCCGGGTAGTTTATATCCGAACTGCCCGATGGTGTCATCGGATTGCTGTTATGTGTTGAACATGATGTGAATGTAAATATCACTACTGATAACATCAGTATTAATACAAGGTTTAACCTGATCATTTTTATCACTCCAGGTTTTTATACATAAGAAATTTGTCCTCCTGCCATATATACAGGATACCACATCGATATAGATATTGCTATTACATATAAGATGCGATAAGGTTGTGAAAGAGTAGGAACATTATGATTTGTTAGGTCTGCACGTGATTCGCAACAGCACCATGATAAATAGTCTTAAAGAAAAGACGTTGCTATTTATTAGTAAAAGGTAAAAAATAAACGTGGCATATGAAATCCTTATTCGTCAATTAACACGTAATTCCCGCGAAAGGGTTTGTTGAAAAAGCCTATTATATCCAAGACAGTAGGGGCAACTCTCCGTGGTTGCCCTGTATTTATGCCAATATTTAGGGTAGGCACAGAGACCTACCCCCTACATTCAGCCCTTTTTCAACAGCCCCTTTCACGGGAATGACGGAATCTGCTCAATAAGTGAAAAATATCCATTATGAAGATGTTCTGAGACAATCTCCAAGCAACGCCCTTACGAAATAATAAAAAACATCTCCCCCCGCTCGCGGGGGGATTAAGGGGGGGACATGATTTCATCCGGCGGATTTTCCATATCGAAACACGAAAGGCTCAGTTCAATCTCTTTATCTTTCGATGGCTTGAACTTGACAATTCCGGCGTTTATCTCATCATCGCCGATAATCATTATTGATTTAGCGTTACGAGCCTCGCTGCGTTTGAATTGGCTTTTCAGCTTTCCAGCGCGGTAATCGATATCAGCGCTGAATCCCCATTGCTGAAGCTTTCGAACGATTTTATATGCCTGTGATTTCGCGTTGTCGCCGAGTATGACAACATAAAAATCAAGTTCAGAAATGGCTTTTTTGTCCTGACTGTCCCAATCAACCGCCTCGAGAACCCTTTCAACTCCACTTGCGAATCCGACAGCGGGGAAATCGAGTTCGCCGTTTGATAAAGTCGCGAAAAGGCCATCGTAACGTCCGCCTCCCAAAAGCGCGCCCTGTGATGCCTCCTCCTCGCCGGTTGGAAATACCTCGAATACTGTATGCGTGTAGTAATCGAGTCCGCGAACGATATCTTCATCAATCCTGTAGTTGATACCAAACGACTCAAGCATCTTAATCACAATGTCAAAATGTTCCCTGTTCGCACTGCTGATGTGCTTTAACGGTCTAGGGGCATCGGAAACCAGCTCTTTGCATTTGGGGTTTTTGCAATCGAAAACTCGAAGCGTATTTGTATCAAGCCTTGATTTGCAATCGTCGCAGAGCTCATCCTCCACCTTTTTCAGATGTTCTCGCAGGATTTTCAAATAAGTTTTACGGTCTTCAGCATCACCGATTGAATTGACAATCACGACCATGTCATCCGGTTTGATTCCCAGATTGAGAAGGTAATCCCATCCAAGGAGAATGACATCGACATCGAGATACGGCGACGTGTCCCCGATAGCCTCAATTCCAACCTGGAAAAATTCGCGATATCGCCCTTTCTGCGGGCGGTCATATCTGAACATGGGGCCATAATATGCCAGTTTCTCAATCTGGCCTGTGTATCGTCTGCCTGCTTCAATTAGCGCGCGAATTACACCTGCGGTCATTTCAGGTCGAAGGCTTAAATCGCGGCCTTTTTTATCTTTGAAAGAGTACATTTCCTTCATGACAATATCTGTCGATTCACCGACTCCGCGAGTGAATAATCGTGTATCCTCAAAAGTTGGAGTATGAACGATTCTGTAATCGTGGGCGCGGCAGGCATCTACAAAGCATTTGATAACATGCTCGCATCTTTCACTGTATGGCGGGAATCTGTCAATCGTACCACGCGGCGCTTTTAATTCAGCCATGCGTTCAACCTCCGAGTTTCAAAGGAAATAAACTTGGGTAATTCTATCATAATTCCGGTGTCAGAGACCTTGATAATGGTATTGTCAAGGTGTCTGAAACCGATATATCGATGTGCGTCATTCCCGCTTTCGAGTCTGTCGGGAAAGGCGCCGCAAACAAGAAGCCCCCACCCCAGCCCTCCCCGCGAGCGGGGAGGGAGAATGTTGTCTTTTCCCTTCGCAAGTGTATAGACAGGGTATATCGTTTGCAAATGCAAAAATATTTCCCCCCGCTCGCGGGGGGATTAAGGGGGGGTGAGATATAAAAACAACCTTTTCCGACAGCCCCTTTCGCGGGAATGACGAATCTTGATTCTCTTTCCTGACATGGCACACAGTGCGAATGTGCAATTGGCATCTTCTAATACCTATCGTAATTCGCCTTAATATGATTTAATTTCAGCGATTAATTTATCTGTTTATATTGAACCAACAACCATGAATTGACGTTAGTTATATTGGTGAACGTTGGAAATTGCACAGGTTGGAAAAGTAGAGGTTTCATGCGCGGACTGAGCGACGAAGAGCTCATGGAGTTAATCAAGGGAAATGACCCCAGGCTTGCTTTCGAGGAGCTGATGGTTCGCTATGAGTCGCGGCTTGTGAATTTCCTTAATCGATATACGGGAAGCCTCCAAACGGCGGAAAACCTGACGCAGGAGACATTCCTTAGAATATATAAAACAAGAATGACCTATGAGCCAACCGCTAAATTTAAAACGTACCTTTACAGAATCGCGACCAACCTCGCGATTGATGAATTCCGAAAAGGCCAAAGGAGGAAAGAGGAGTTGAAAGATGATTTCAGCGATAAGGCATCTGATAATCCCGACCCGCATAATCTGGCCGAACAATCCGAGCGGGCGAAAAAGGTTCGGGAAAGTGTAATGAAACTGGATGAGAAGCATCGCTCAGTTTTGGTTATGAAATGGTTCGAGGGATTGCGCTATGAACAGATTGCTAAAATTCTTGGAGTTTCGGTTGGCACGGTTAAATCGAGAGTGCATTACGCGCTAAAAAAACTGGAGGTGGATTTAAAACCGCTGCTTAACGGTGATTCGTAATGAAGCATCCGAGTGATGAAATATTAATCGACCTTCTTCTGAATGAACTTTCAGAAAGCGAGGCGCGCCAGGTTCATGAGCATGTTGAATCGTGCGATGAATGCAGCGAGCGCATTAGAAAGCTGATGTCCTTGCTTTCCACGCTGGACGAGTATCCCGATGTTGAATCGACTGTACATATCAAGGATAAGGTACTCGCTGAACTCGAATTTACTTCTCCGGTTCAAATTGATTTTATCCCTCCTGAGAGGATAATCAAAATAGCGAATCGACGCCGTCCGCTACTTGCGGGATTCGCAGCTGCGGCTGTTTTGCTTTTCGCGATTTACCTTGGGCAGGTCGGCAATTTACCCGGAGTTACTTTCTCAAAAGGAATGTTAAACGCGAAACTTGAAATTCCATCCAAGGTCGCTCCCGATTCAGCTCTGCCTGTCAGTTTTAGTATTTGGGATGAAGTCAGGAAACCTGACAAAGAATCAGTGCATACCGTTCAGGTGAATTACATGCTGGCATCTGATGACAGAGTTGTTTTCGAAAGGAAATCATCCGCAAGCGCATACGGCACCACCGATGAGCTGCTTGATCTATCAGGAATCAAACCGGGTGGATATCAACTAAAAGCGCAAATCAACGGAAAAGATATTGTCAAAGCTCCGATTAGTATTGCTCCCTCGTATGAGGTAATGATAATTCCTGACCGTCCCGTTTATCGCCCGAATGATGAAATCCGATTGCGTGTCGCCGCGAGGGAATATTCAGGCTTGGCTGCGGATGATGTCGATGCCGTATTTGTTCTCAGAGGACCGTTGGACAGCCTTGTCAAGTACGATAAAAAGAAACTGGATTCATTCGGAACTGCTAATTTCAACTATCATCTTGCCGATCTTGTTCCGCTTGGCGAATACACGGCGACAGTCAAAATAGGGGAGAGTGAGGCAGTTGAAAAAATCATCGTGGATGATTTCACACTTCCAAAATTCAAGGTTGAAATAGAATCCGAGCGGGACTACATAACGCAATCTTCTATGTTCAGAGGGAATATAAAAGCGGAGTACTTTTTTGGTGAACCTGTTATTAACGCGGATGTCCGTATCGAGTGGTTCGTTCAGAATGGGCTTCTAGTTAAACGGATTATCGAAATCACTGGCAAGACAGATGATAACGGCAATTTGCCGCTGGCAATCGATGCCAGAAACATTTATCCGCAGACAGCATCATCTGAAAATGAAATACTTGAGTCGTACATAAAAGTAACAGTCATCGACAATGCACATCAACGCGAGGAAATAATCAAATCATATCCCCTTGCCAGTGAACCTGTAATAATCAGGATGTTCTCATCGAATGGGAAAATCATCCGCGCTTTGAATAATCGGATATTCCTTTTTACATCGCTGCCAAACGGCGAACCTGTATCGTGCAAATTGAAACTTACTCTTGCCGACAAGATTCTGGACGTAGAGACATCATCGCTTGGAGTCTATTCGTTTGACTACACTCCTGAATCAATCGATGAAATGCTCGAAGTTAGTGCTTCTTATGATGACACGAAAACAGTTGATCGTGATTTCCCGCTTTCGATTACCGATTCCAGATTCCCCTTTATCATTCGACCCTTGAAAGCGATTTACAGGTATAACGAACATATTGAACTTGAGTTGATGGTTCCATATTCAACCAACCTGACAGCGCATCTGGATATGTACAAGGGGAATCACTGGGTAGCGTCAAAGGATGTTGATTTATCAGATACAGTTACCAGAACGAATTTGCTGGTTTCAGGCGCATGGGGCGAGATGACAATTGAGGCATCGCTCAGAATCGGCCATAATGAAATCGCGCGCGATAAAACGATTGTATTCATCAAGGAACCGAATGAATTAAACGTGGCGGTCAATACCGATTCACAAACGTATAAACCATCTGAAATGGTCAACGCGAAAATCAACGTGGATGCCAACGGGAGTGAACGCCAGGCATCATGCGGAATCATCGCAGCCGACAAAAGCCTTCTTGCCGCGGGAGAAAAATCGAGCGCGACCTCCAAACTGATTTCAGATACACTGCTCGCCGGACTGGATAGAGGCTATTTCGCAAAAGAGGAGTTATCATCCGAATCCGAGCAGAATGATTTCAGTCTGGCTATGCTGGGTTCGATATCGGAACATGATAAAGGAGTTACATCAAGCAACTCAATTGATTATCGATTCTCACCTGAACAAAGCGAGAGGAATACTTTCCAGTATCTAGTAATGGCTAATTACTCACTTGTGATTATGAGATTCGTTTTGACCGGTTTGCTTTACATTGCAATCGTGCTGTCCATGATTGCTGTTCTTGTGAACATTCACAGGGGGACGTTCGGCAGGATAAACATACGAAAGTCTGCAATGAATGAGCTTAAGTCATACGCCGGATTGACATCACTTGCGGTTTTATTCTTCGCGTTGAGCATACGATATCCAAACATGATTATAATCGGAATCGGATTGCTGATAACAATGGGCGTCGCGGTTAAACTGGCACAATGCATATCCCAAAAGGAACTTGTCGCAAATAATATAACGCTTGTCCAAATTATTTCGTCAACAGCGATTCTGATTACCACGCTTCTACTTGCGCATCAGGGAATCTGGCAGCCCGTTTTACGTTATATGGGCAAGATGCATCCTCTTATGAGCCTGTCGCTATTAAGCATTCTGGCGTCGATTGGATGCCTTATGATAGTCGCGACGTTTTTGATTCCCGTAAGGGAAGGTGAAAAACCCTGATGAAATATTTATTTCAAATAGTGGTAATTGTTACTTTGGTATTGTGCTTTTCCATTTCATGCTCATCTGAACGCAATTCGTCAAATGCCGTTATCAAACAGGAAACAACGGGGTCTTATCACGAAATGAACAAGGATGTTGCATCATTGGATAAGATGGAAGAAATATCTGAAGATGATGAAACAAAACGCGAAGTTCACAAAGGGCTTGATTATGATGAAGAGGAAGGCGGGAAGAAATCACAATCGTGGGATGAATCGGCAATCAAACGTTCCTCTGAAATGAATGAAATCGAACCTGAGATTCAGCGTTTTGAGATTGAAGAAACTGGTGAGGAGACATATCCCGATGCTGAAAATGCGCCACCGGAGGATATTGCACCACCTATTCCAGCGCCATCCGGGGAAATGGTTGAGGATGAAGAACTTTCAATTGAAAAAACTCGCAGTTTTGGCGTTGGAGGTAGTGGAGGTCGAATAAAGACAAAAGCACCAATGTTGGATGAATCCGCTTCTGAAACAGAATTACCAAGCGCTTCTGAAGAACCAGCGACAATGCTTGATATTGAAGAAAAGACAGCGCCTATTAAGCAATTCAGAATCAGAAGCAGATTCCCTGATATCGCTTTCTATCATCCCGGACTCGTTACTGATATCCACGGTGAAACCGGATTCGCATTCGAGGCTCAGGACGCAATCACAGAGTACTCCATTAATGTTCATGCGGCATCGGATAGGGGAGAGTGGGGATACGGGACGGCATCATTCAGAACATTCCAGTCGTTTTTCATTGAATTTAATCCGCCATCGAAACTGCATACCAACGACACAATCAAAGCGAGTGCGGCGATTTTTAATTACACAGGCTATTCGGTTACCGTTAACGTTTCCTCCAAAACCAACAGTGACATACTGTCTGTTACTTCCGGGAATGGCATGGTTACAGTGCCGTCGGGGAAAGTTGTCGAGTATCCTCTTACAATCAAAGCTTTAAATGATGGGGAAGCTTCTGTCACAATTACCGCTTCTGCGGGAGATATTCGTGATTCAATAAGGCGTCAAATTGTTATCCATCCTGATTTGCCGGAAAAGCGCATAAGCCGTGATGGATTATTAAAAGCCGGCGGTGACGAGATTAGTCTCGAAATACCACCTGATGCAAAAGTAATGCAGGATGATTTCAGGCTTCGCATTTTCAATGATCCAACATACGGAGCATTAACAGATTTAAGAAATCTGGAAAATGAACCTCACGCATCGCTGACAAGAGCGCTTTCAATCTGGATCATGACGTCATTCGCTTATGATTCATTAGATGAAAACGCGTTATTGACTGATGAGCTTAAAGAGGAACTTGCAGCGTCAATTGATTCAGCGTGGCTCAGGCTGCTTGCATTCAGAAATGAGGATGGGTTTTCGATTTTCCCAAATGCGAATCACAACAAGATTGCCGATTTGATTGTTCTTGAATCGATGCGCAAGGTGAATAAGAAATATATCTATGATGAAAACATAATGCGTCAACTTGAGATGAACGCATCATTGATTTTTGAATCGCCGAATGAATCAATTGGCGACAGGCTGCACGCCGCCTGTCTTATTGCTGAGAGCGATAAGATTGATCCGAATGTTAAAAATAATATTGAGGAGTTCATTGAAAGCTCGACAGTAAAATTTAGTTCCGACCCTTTGATAATCTGCCTTTCGCTAAGATGCGCAGTTGCAATTGGACAAGAACTGGATTTAAACAAATTGGAAAAGATAGCTAACGTTCCGATGCAGAATGTCCAGAGAATGAATGTTCCTTTGTCGAATATAAGCTCGATTCATGATAATGATTCCATTTTTAATTTAATAAATCTGTTCATTGCGATTAAAGGTACAAATAAACCAATAGATAAGAAACACATGTCAGAAATTAGTAAAGTAAATGTAAAGATTGATAATGCAGCGTTCGCATCTGATATTTCACCTCTTGAAAAAGCGATTGCCATTATGATTATTTCTAAATTCAAAAGTTTCGAACCTCAGAAAATTGAGAGTGTCAAAGTCAATGATAAAGACATATCTTTCGATGATTATTCTTTATGGTCTGAAATTCCCATCACTTTAAAACCGGGATTGAACACGATAAACGTTAATACTAAATTGAAAAATGTTCGCTACCAGATATCCGGGAGATATTTCCAGAAGCAATCTGGAAGCGATTCTGATAATTTAAAATATTCATTCCCCAACAAACTCAATACTGATCGCACTTTCAACGCTACATTCGCCGTGTATGCTCCTAAAAGAGTCATTAAAAAGGAATCTATCATACGTCTTCCTCTGCCTTGTGGTGTCAAACCGATTGATTCCGCTTATGTTCTTGCCCAACGATTGGGAGCTGAATATGCTGAAATTACATCTGATGAAATCATTCTCTATTACTCACAAGCCGCTCCTGATATTCATGAAGAACGTTTCATACCAATGAAAGCCAAATTCAATGGTGAATTCTATCTAGCGCCTCCAACTGTCGAGGACATCCGCGGAGCCGTTGATATTCCAACCAACTCCGGTTCACAAATATCCTGGCTTTAATTCATTTCACATTGAAACAATCCATCTGTAGCTTATAATTTCTACTTTATTCAATTTATCGAAACGGATTTCACAATGAAAGTTCCAATCATAGACCTTGTTGCGTCATACAACGAACAGAAGGATGCGCTGCTTGAAGCCGCATCTGATGTCCTTTCCAGCGGCTATTATGTTTCAGGCCCCAGAGTTGAAAAACTGGAAAAGAGAATTGCCGAATACTGCGGAGTTAAATCGGCGGTTGGATGCGCAAGCGGTACAGACGCTTTACGCCTGTCCTTGCAGGCATTTGATATTCAAGAAGGCGATGAAATCATTACTCCGGTATTCACTTTCTTTGCCTGCAGTTCAACTATCGCATTAAATGGTGCTACACCGGTTTTCGTTGACATTGATCCTTATGATTTCAACTTGGACATTAACGATATTAAAAAGCGACTTACATCGAAAACACAAGGAATAATCGTAGTTCACCTTTACGGCCATCCCGCCAACATGGATGAAATTCTTCAACTGGCTAAAGACAATAATCTGTTTGTGATAGAGGATTGCGCTCAGGCGATTGGAGCTGAATATAAAAGCAGGAAAGTTGGCTCGATGGGTGATCTCGGCACTTTCAGTTTCTATCCAACAAAAAATCTTCATGCCTGCGGTGAGGGCGGAATGATTATCGGCTCGAATCCTGAATTGATTGATAAAATCAAACTGCTTCGCAATCATGGTGAAAACCCCAGGTATCATCATAATCTTCTGGGTGTCAACAGCAGATTGGATGAAATCCAGGCTGCGTTTATAGATATAAAATTAAACCTGCTCGATAAATGGAACGACAGAAGATGCCGGATAGCCGCAATGTATAATGATGGTCTTTCCGATCTTCCTCTTGTGTTGCCGCCAAAACCCGATGAAAACGTATCGCCGGTGTATCACACATACACGATAAGAGCAGACCGTCGCGACGATCTGATTGAAACACTTCGCTCAAATGATATCGGAGTAATGCTGTATTATCCTGTTCCGATGCATCTTCAGCCCGTATTCAAACACCTGAATTACAAAAAAGGAAATTATCCAAACGCTGAAAAAGCCTGTGGTGAGGTGCTTTCGATTCCGATACATCAGTATCTTGCGGATGAGCAGGTTGAATTCGTAATTGAAACGATTCAGGGTTTCTTTTCCGGTTAAATGTTAAACCTGGGAGCGCTGGTCTCTGACCGGCATCTGGACAAAGTTAATAGAAATCAACAGAGCTTATCTAACAGATGAAATAACCAAATCACAAGTTTAATTTATCAACCATGTTTGTTAGATTCCCATTTAAACGTTTTAGTTAGATCGTTCAAGTGCCGGTCAGAGACCAGCGCTCCCAGGAAAAACATTTATCTCATACCTGAAATACTATTCATCAAGGACGACCACTCTCTACCACTTGGTCGGAATGTCAGTTTTAAAATCAACCCGACGCTCGCGAGGTTCGCTTTCACGAATATCTCCACCTCTTGTTTCTCCTTCATATACAATCATAATTGCCTTCTCGGGTTCAGTCGGACAATGATAAACGCAGTTTCCACATCCGATGCAATTCTCCTCGACTACATGAGTTAGTTTGATTATTTTCTCTTCGCCGTTATCTGAAATATATTTTCGATTCTCAATCTCAATTGCCTTTTGTGGAATAATCCGATGATTTAAAAATCGGCAGAAGTACAAGCGCGCCGATAATGGAATTTATAAAATCACGCCTGTCTCGCTTGTACTCTAATTTGGAGATTTTTATTGAAGGTCTTGCAAGTTTAACAAATAGCGAATTGCTGTTGTACGATTCAATGCATGACAAGCATAAAATACATTCACGAGCATCCAGATGAATATCGCCATCAATCTCAAGAGCGCCTGTTTTACATACTTTTGAACATAATCCGCATGACGTGCAGCTCGATTTATCAATTGCGATTCTCAGTGGTGAATACCGTGAAATATATCAAAAACCGCAGTATCTACAACGGGATTAACCACACAAGGGCTTTGTTTCGTGTGAATGTTGATGCTGGGTCCAACAGCCAGTAGAGTGTGATACATCAAGCGACAGAAGAATCATGCAGGATATAAATATACAGTATTTCCACCTTAGATATTCCGGTTTGAATAATCGATTAATTTTGCGTAATTTATGCCCAATCAACCTATTATAGATATCAAGCCCCGCACCATTCCCCATCGATAGTGTCCCTTTTTTAATTCACCGGAAATCTCAAGCCTCCCTTATTTCAAGAAGCTTAGTATCAAATTCACCGCGGGCAAGTTTTTGTGCGATAGTAAGACATTTCAGTTCATCAGGCTTGCGATGGAAAAGACTCATGCCGCTTTGTGCAATACTGACAACATTCTGATTGATATCAGTTTTTTTATTTCATTTTTAGATGATGCGACCGGCTTGCTTTTTTGTTTTGTTTTTTCGAGCAGATTGACAGATAAACAAGACTGCCAGATGCCAGGAATGCTGAACCATAGCGCAGGCAATCCTCAAGGAATTTCCGTTGTGCAGCATCAAATCTATCCCTTTTGCGCTTTTTCATAATTTTCTAAATAGTGTATTGCGATTATCAATCTTTGTTTTCTCTTGTGCGGATTTCCATTATCTCCTCAAACTCCTCGCCATCACCGTTTCCGCCAAGAATTTTATCTGCAACTTCAAAGATATTCTTCGCGGAGATTCCGTATTTCTCACGCAGAATGTTCTGGTCACCATGCTCAATAAATCTATCCGGAAGTCCAAGCGTTACAACCTGGCAATCGTTGATTCCCCACTTCGAAATAACCTCAAGAACAGCAGTGCCAAATCCGCCCTGAACAACGTTTTCCTCAACAGTGATTATTTTCTTCGTCTTCCGGGCATGTTCAACAATCAATTCTTCATCCATCGGTTTCACAAAACGCGCGTTAATAACACCGACAGACCGTCCTGCTTCCTGATGGCAACTCGCTGCAGAGAGCGCTTCATAAACGGTTTTACCAATGGCTATGATTGTTAAATCATCGCCATCAAGAAGCAATTCACTTTTTCCAATTGGAATTTCCCTATAATCACTTCTAGGCGGAACACCCTCCGCCTTGCCTCTGGGATATCGAACAGCAATAGGCCCATCATGCCTTACAGCAGTGTACAGCATGTCGCGAAGTTCATTCTCGTCTTTTGGAGCCATTACAGTAAGATTCGGAATGAATCTTAGATAGGACAGGTCAAAAGTTCCATGATGAGTTTCGCCATCCTCCCCGACTATTCCGCCTCTATCAAGTGCAAATATTACCGGCAGATTCTGAAGGCAGACATCATGGATAACCTGATCAAATGCTCGCTGCAGGAAAGTTGAATATATGGCTACCACAGGTTTGAGGCCGCATTTAGCCATCGCAGCGGCTGATGTTACCGCGAACTGCTCAGCGATTCCAACATCGAAAAACCTGTCAGGATAATTTGTCTGGAATTCTTTCAGCCCTGTGCCATCGCACATGGCGGCTGTTAACGCGACTATGCGATTATCCTGTGCTGCCAGTTCAACAAGCGCCTGTGAGAAAACCTTTGTGTATGACACTTTTTTCTGCGGTTTCTCAACCTTTCCGGTTGCGGAAATGTGAACAGGCGATACGCCGTGGAATTTGGTTGCATCAACCTCAGCAAGATAATGTCCCTTGCCTTTTCGAGTAATGCAATGGATAAGAATTGGGCCCTCAGTTTCCATGTCGCGAGCGCCCTTGAAAACATCGATCAGTTCAGGAATGTTGTGCCCGTTGTAAGGGCCCAAATATGTGAATCCCATCTCCTCAAATAAAACGCCTTCTCTTGTCGGTGTTAGGAAATAGAAAATCGATTCCTGCATGGCGTCAACGCTAAGAGCCATGTGCCTTCCTAAAAATGGGATTCTACGAAGCGCTTTGAGAGTAGCCGCTTTGAATCGCCTGATTGACCGTTTTGTTCGTAAATTGGAAAGATGGCGTGAAATTGAACCGATATTCGGTGAGATTGACATCTGATTATCGTTAAGAATAACAATGAATTTGGATTTCAAATCAGCGACATTGTTAAGCGCCTCGAAACTTGAACCGGAAGTCAGCGCGCCATCGCCTACAATAGCGATTATATCCTCATCGGTTCCGCCAAGATCGCGGGCATGGACAAATCCAAGCGCCGCGGCAAGCGCGGTACCCGCGTGTCCAACAGCGAAATGATCGTGCTCACTTTCCAATGGTTTTGGAAATCCTGAAATCCCGCCGTTCTGCCTTATCGTGTGAAAACGGCTTTTTCGTCCGGTAAGAATTTTATGGGCGTATGCCTGATGGCCAACATCCCAGATAAATTTATCCTTTGGCGAATTAAAAACATAATGAAGTCCGATGATTATATCAACAGCGCCAAGACTGCTAGCGAGATGCCCTCCGGTATGCTCTTCTACAACATCGATAATATACCTGCGAATTTCCGATGCAAGTTGCGGTAGTTCACGTACGGAAAGTTTTTTTAGGTCTTCTGGTGAATTGACACGTGGAAGAATATTGTTTTTTGTTTTATTTGACATTGTTTCCTTTCTCAATTGCATCGACATTTACATTTTGTCACGCAGATTTTTTGTCGCTTCTTCGATTTCCTCAAATTCCTTCAGGCGAATTTCGTAATCCTTCTCAAGTTCTTCCGATTCATGGATAAACTTTGGATTCGCCGATGTTGAAATGCCTGAATCAGGCGCTATGTTGCCCTCGGAACTATAATCGTACATTTTTTTGTTGTATTCGGATGCCTCACGTCGCAAGTGTTGAAATTGATATGCGACTACCGCGCCTATTCCGGCAAACAGGATTGTTGAGCCTATTCCAATCATAAGTCCCTTGAGAAAACTGTTCTGCTCAAGAAGATGGTCATTTTTTTGTGTTTTTTTCATTTTATTTCTCTCTCTAAAATTAAAGACCTCTCTCTCAAATAATTAAAGACAATTAAACAGAATTGCCCGTTCATGGCTTTAGAATTTTATGACAAGCCTGTCTAACTGATATTTCGACACTGCAACTAAATACTTCCTTTATATTATATCAAACTTATCTGAAGTAATTGCCAAATCCCGTCACAGTTTAACAGGTGTTTGCTTCTCATCCCCGACAATCATCAGAAGAAACCTGTCCGGGTCAAGATACTTTTCAGCGACTTCCATAATCTGTCTGCTTGTAACCTCCTCAACATTCCTGAAGAAATTCGCGAGGTAATCATCGCCAAGATCGTGATACGCCACCGAAAGTAGTTTTATCGCCAGCCCCTTGTTGGATTCAATCTCAAGCGCGCTCCTTCCCCTGAAATTGCTTTTCGCATCTTTCAGATCATCATCTGTAATTGAAATCTCACGAAGTTTCCGCATTTCATCGCGAATCAAACTTACCGCTTTATCAGTTGATTCATTCTTCGTTTGTGTCATTACATTCCAATATCCGGTTTTCTTGAGAGGATAAAATCCTGATTGGATATTGTATGTAAGGCCGTGTTTCTCACGCACCGTATCCCCAAGCCTGCTCGCGAGTGGGTCGCCGCCAAATATCAAATTCATCACAAGCCAGGGGAAATAATCGTTGTCGCTTCGATTAAACAAAGGCGCCCCGACAGCGATTGTCGATTGGGATAATTCTTTCTGATACCACTTGATTAGCGGATTGCCATATCCAGCGTGTTCATATTCAGGCGGATCAAATCGCTCACCCGTTGGCATTTTCGATAAGTAGAACTCAAGATCTTTTTTCAAGGATTCCTTATCGTAATCACCGACAATAACGATTAGCGTATTTGAACCTGTGTAATATTTCTTATGGAATTGCAGTATGTCATCATGAGAAATGGAATCGACAGTTTCCAAATCACCGAGAAGCGGATTGCCATAGGGCGAACCATCATAAAGA
Organism: bacterium; assembly: GCA_021157815.1. Taxonomy (GTDB): domain Bacteria; phylum JAJVIF01; class JAJVIF01; order JAGGVT01; family JAGGVT01; genus JAGGVT01. The sequence goes on from JAGGVT010000145.1 coordinate 21,080, forward strand.
TTTCTAATAAATTCCCGTGACCCCAGTATCCATGCGTCATCCTCGATTGATTTGATGTCCCCGCTTTGCATCTCTTTATATCTGGTCAGCTCGGAATCATCGAGTTTTGGATATATAAGACATTCAGAGACGACATCCAGATTTGTTTTCAGAAATCGCGACAGGCATCTGGCGCTAATCTTCAGAGTTTCCCTGTCAACGCTGACATCAAACGAGCCTCCGACCCTCTCAATTTCTTCGGCAATCTCGGATGAACTTCGCGATTCCGTACCCGCTTTTATCATTTTGCCTGTGAGCCTGGCAAGTCCGGCTTTGCCGTCAGGGTCGAACACAGCGCCAGCCTGAATTATCAATCCGAACTGCACAATGGGAAGGTTGTCGCGATGATATGCCACGACGCTTATTCCGTTCGACAATTCGAATTTGTCCGCGTCATTCCAGAACGGGATGCCATCGGGAAGGTCGGGTGATGACATTAAAGGCGGTTCAAACCTGTAGTTGCATCGCCTGTCCAGTTTGAAATTAGATTTATTGCCGCCTGAAATTGAAACACCTGAACCTTTCGCCGGCACAAGATTTGAGACTGTTGCGTTGTCCTTTCTGAAAATATGCGCGCATGTGTTTTGAATATCTTCAGGATTAACCTCACGAATCCGCTCGATAAATGAATCGTATTTATCCATGCTTGAAACTAGATGAAACTCACCGCGAATCAATGATTCCATAAGTCCTTTTTCGCGCCTGTAAACAAATTGCGCTTCCAGAATATTCTTCGCTTTTTCAATTTCCTCGATGCTGAAATCTCCTGAACGCATTCGTTCAACCTCGTCCCAAAGAGCATCTTCAAGTGTTTCCAGGTTCTTATCCGGTGATGCCTGAGCGTAAAAAATAAACAGCCCGGGATCACGTTTTATATAATCAAAGAATCCGCCCGCCATTGTTGCAAGGCGTTTTTCGTGAATGATGTTCCGATAAATCCTGCTTGATTCACCGCTGGATAGAATTTTCTCCGCGACAAGCAACGGATAAAGTGCTGAATCATCTATTCCCGGAGCGTGGAATCCCATCATTATTACCGGCAGTTCAGCGGGTTTGTGAATTGTTGAGCGCCTTATGCCAATCTGTTCAGGCTCAATCGTGTTTGCTCGAATAATCGGTTCGGTTCCCTTTGGAAATACGCCAAAATGCTTTTTAATCATACCGAGGATTTCATCCGGATTAATATCACCCGATGCCACAATCACGGCGTTATCGGGACGGTAAAACGTTTTGTAATATTCATGAACCTGATTGTGGGTGATGTTTTGAATATCGCTCATCCATCCAATAACAGGCCACCGGTACGGATGCGCCCAATACGCTGTCGCGTTCAGTGATTCAAAAAGCGCGCCAATAGGGTCATCCTCCGTGCTAAGACGCCTTTCCTCAATGACAACATTCCGTTCGCTCTTGTATTCATCGGGTTTGACCAAAACGTTATTCATTAGATCGCCCCAGATTTTAATCGGGTATTCCCGTTCCGATACTGGCATGTTCATGAAGAAAACCGTTTTATCCTCCGATGTCATCGCGTTTAAATATCCGCCATGGCGTTTTACATGATAGTTTAGTTCGGTTCCGTCGATTTTATCCGACCCCTTGAAAACCATGTGTTCGAGCATATGGCTTATGCCGGTTATTCCCGGACGTTCATCCATTGAACCGACCTTGTATAGAATCACGAAAGAAAATATGGGCGCGCGATGATCCTCGTTGACGAAAACATCGAGTCCGTTATCCAGTGTTTTGAAAAGCAATATTGGTCTCCTGAATCTTATGTTTATTAAATCAATTAAAATGAATGGATTCCGGGTCAAGCCCGGAATGACAGTAGTCTATTGTAACGACAATGGCTTATCAGAATAACAGTGATTTGCATTCTGGATATTCCTTTTGTCATTCCTGCGAAAGCCAGAATCCATATTGTTCAATTAATAACAACTTTCTAACCTACTAACCTACTAACCTACTAACCTACTAACTTACTAACCTACTAACCTACTAACTTACTAACCTGCTAACCTACTAACCTGCTAACTTACTAACCTGCTAACTTACTAACCTGCTAACTTACTAACCTGCTAACTTACTAACTTACTAACCTACTAACCTGCTAACCTGCTAACTTACTAACCTACTAACCTGCTAACCTGCTAACATGCTAACTTACTAACCTGCTAACGTTCTAACTTTTTCGCCACTTCCTCTATTTCCCTAAAATCATCCTGCGTGACAGCATAAAGATATCCTCTGTCGAAATTGTTCGACAAGAATGTGTGGAATTCATCATCAGTCATCATGTCATCAGGTTTGATGTAATCGACTCTAACCGAATACTCTCCGACCTGCCTGCCTGTGAATGGAATCTCAATCTCAGCTTTTCCCTTGGACAAATCGCACGGAACGATGAAAGCTGTTCCTGAGTCAAACTGGATTATGTTAGTTGTCAGATTCATGATTTCCAGATAGAGAATTTCATCCTCAGGAAATTCGATATCTCCGGCATCAAGTGTGAGTGTTATTTTACCACGTTCGTTCGATTTCAAAACAGGCGTACCCTCGCTTGTAAGCTTGACCGCCGTTGTAATCTGGTTGGTTGGTAGAACTGTCACATCGTTTAGAATCTCATAAACCTCGTATTTACCCGGCTCAGTGTTCGTGGGGATATAGCAGCGATAGTCAATCGAACTGGTCGCAAGAGGCGGCAGTTTGACAAGTTCGCTAATATTCACATCGGATTTATCAACAGGCCCCAGGCCCAAACCGAGAAGGTCGCCGCTTTCCGTTGGCACAAGAGGATTGTCGATAACTCTTTTCGGAAAATATCCGAAAGCGTCAACAGTCTCACCCGGCTTGATTATTTCAGGGAAATGCTTAACAACCGGAGGCAGATACTCCTCAGGATTTATTATCAGATCATCCCAGACAGGATCGGGAGTCTCATACACAGTTGGCATGTCAGGCTTGTAAATATCATCGGGATTTGGATACGCTGTATCCGCTGATGGCGGCTTATATCCATCAGGCGTGAAAGCTGGTGAATCCTCAGGGATTTCCGGGCTATACTCAGGCTGATCCTTTGGTGAATACACCCAGGTATCCTCCGGCATGATTCTTTCAGATGGATACGGTGACGGATCAATTGACCTTTTCAAAAATGGATTCGGTATGTCATCCGGAACGAATGTTGTTATTTCACCAAGTTCAGTCTTTTTGTTGCCGGGATTAATTAAGCTAACAATTCCGGCTCCGCCAGTAATCATGGTTACCCATTCCATGCTTGAGTATTTACCACTCGGATCAGTCAATGGCTCACCAACTGGTTCAACCGTGTAATCATCCACGACAACGTTTCCGACAATGATATCCCCGTCGATATTTCTGAAATCGAAAGGCACTTCAGGATCAACCTTTCTAGCGTCGTTGATTACAGTTCCGGTGATTATGTCGCAATCAAGCGCGTAATCGACAAATTCAACTTTCTGTTTGAACTTATCCCAGTCGAGTTCTTTGGGATCCCACATAATATCATCCATATCAGCGGGATCAATCAGGGGCTTCCATCCGGTTGGCGGCGGGTCAAGAGGGGTGCCGTCTGTGTCATAGCGACCGGGCCACATGCCCTCGCCGGGAGTGATTACTCCTCCACCATTATCCGGAATGTCAATAGTTCCGCTGCCTCTGTAACTTGAACCCGGAGTTACAGCCGGTCTTGTGCGTTGATTGTATGATCCCTGACCACTTGACGGTGTGGTTGCTGAACCGGGAGTTGTAGCCGGCGTATCGGTTGAAGCTGGCTGCCTGCAGTAAGCGTCCATGGTTGCCGTGAAACACCTTCCATCCTGTTTTCTTCCGTTGTAAAGCACTCTCGTTTCCCATGTTTTGGAATCCCAGTAGCTTTCATAATCTGTTTTAGCCTTTCCGGTCAGGCTGGGTTTTGGCGGCATGTTGAATTTGCCTTTAGCTGTGAAATTTAATTTGTCACGATAATGAACAGTATGCCCCGGATGTTCCGGTGTCGCATGAGTTCCGTTAAATACAACATCTTTTACCTCATGGTCACCAAGCGGAAATGGATTTGACGGTTCAAATTCCCAAATCCAGCCACCGGTTGATGGCAGCTCTTCTACATAAATATTGCATGTTCCCGGATGAGTTACAATGCTCTCACCACCGGCATCATGCGATCCATGTATTTTCAGTTTAAGATAAACCGTACCGACTGGTCCCGTATGATCCATTCGGTTTATGATATGGAAATCATCGCCCCAGTAGGGGTTAATCACAATAATCTCCGTGTTGGCGGAGGCATCCGCGTTTACATTAATCCATCGATATCTTGGAGTCGAATCCCATAGCGACGTATTCTGGAAATAAGCATGATTCTGCCATGTTGGTCCGCTGTTATTCAACTTGAAATAACCGTCATCATAAACAGCAGCGACAATTTTCAAATTATGGCTGTTGAATCCGCCGCATTCCCACTCGTCCATTCCCATGAGAAGTTGATTTTGAACGTGGACATAACAGTCTTCATCCTTTGCAGCGTAGCCAGTCTCGGGAATACGCTCCTGATACATAAGTTCGCCGTCGTAGAAAACCAAATACTCGAAGTAAATCCATTCATCATTTGAAATTGACCAGGCGTTGCTAAATCCAAATTCAATATCAATTGGGACTTGGATGACATCGCCGATATCAGCCCACACAGTTTTCTGTGTCGCTGCCTGATTTATCCTGCAGAACGTTGATCCCTGCGATTGTTTATATACTTTGGTGGCACAATCAAGTATCGTCATTACAGTTGACGCAATCCCGATTACAGCCACAACACCGATAGCCTCTGCAGGTTTCGGTGTAAAAGCACCCGGCACAAGGATAAGTACCGCAAGAAGGATAATGACAACGAATCGTTGGACAGGTGAAATATTTCGTCTTGAATTGTTTGGTATTTTCACAATTGATACCTCCGAAAATCGATTTACGATTTAATCTGATTTAATCATTTTATCAGAAATAAATTAATCACACATAAAGGATTTCGGAGATTTTATGATTTTCTTCATCGTGTGCGCTATGGTAATGTTAATGGAAGGAAATCCCCAGCGAGGGGACGCCGGGTTACAATGAGAATTTACTTTTTTAATAGGTCTCATATTGTATTTATCATTTAATGGAGCAACCATGAAATACTCAATTCTTGCGATAGTTATATTCTGCATGCTCTTGACGGCTTCCGCTCACGCGACCGAGAGTTCCGATGCGCAAAAGAGATTCAAAAAAGCGCTTTATTACTCGATGGCTGGAAGCTCATTAACTGGATTTCTGGTAATTGAAAATAAAGTAGATGGTGAAATATATTTCCACGGTAAGAATATCAAGAAAATAGTGCTTGGACGTGTGATTGTTCCCGCTTCGCAATGGAATGACAAACCGTTTGAAGCGGCTCATTGGGCGCCTAGAGGAGTGTGCGCTACATCGGTAAATGCTATTCATGTCAAAGATATATCGTTAAACGAGGACGGCACTGAAACTACCCGGATAATATCTATACTCCCGCGCGAAATGCTGACTGTCGATCCTAAAAAACACGCATCATATTATGATTCATCATCAAGCATATATACATCCATTCACGCCGGAGAGGTCATTTTCGGCGGCGAATACACACCGTTACTGGGATTTACAGTGATGTCTTATGGCGGCGATAATAAGTTGGATGAGATTAGATTATCCTACAAAATACCAGTTGAGTTTCCTTTGTGGGTAACATTTGAAAATCGATTCGGCGGAATGATAAAAATCAAATATCCCGGTGTGGATGAAATTAACGCCGGTTTGGTTTACAGGCCTGTTTATGGCGTAGGACGATTCACCGGCACCAAATATTGCGGCATTGGACGAATTCGCGCTGTTCACAGCGGGGTTATAGACATTTCCACATCACCTGATGGTGAGATAGGGGGATTTCAAATCGTTCCCCATTTTCACGCCGACACATCCAGTGTGAAAAACATACGCCTTCTTACACAATGGATGGTTATTGGGCCTCTCGACCCGACACAGAAGGATTACGGTATGCTAACTGATTTATTTGTTACGATTCAACCAAGATTTGTTGAACTGACATCTGAAACAGTGGATAACAAAATCTCACCGATGAAATCAAGATTTCACGTTGTCACGAAGTTTCGCGGCGATGACGATTGGCATAATTTCCCTGAATTGACAGGTCGCGATGATGATGCCCTTGAATCGCTTGAAGCTATCAGAATATATTTCCCATCCTGTAAATCATATTATTCGGTATTTGTTAACAATCAGAACAGGGGATTTTAAGTTATGGTTTTAATCAATGGTTCGAATGATAAACACCCCGATGTTGAATTCTTTCTGCCTGATATCAGCTGGAAGGAATTTAAACTATCCACAAAGGAATCGTTTCTGATATTGGTTGATCAGGCGTTAAAAGCAAACGCAAGCGGGATTGAAATAGCAATCACACCCGATGCCAAAGCTCACATATCCATGATAATGGGTGAAAAAACATTTCCGATTGTGAATATCAGTTCCGGCATATTCGATAGATACTGGGAGTTTCTCTCATCCGCGTTTGAATCTGAAAACGGGTTAAGAGTCAAAGTCAAAGGCGAGGATAAAATCCATGATATCGCCGGTGAATTGATTGACCATCAGAGCGGACGTACAATCACAATGCGATTCTCCCCCCCAATGAAAGAGAAGGATGTTTTAAATATTGATGATGAAGAGGCGAATGAAAAATGAAAAAGACCGGCATTAGTTACCGGTCTGATGACTTCGCATTTGCAGCATCTGTTTTGAAAATGGAAACCTCATTTCGTCATTCCCGCGAAAGCGACTGTTGAAAAAGGGCTGAATGTAGGGGGTAGGTCTCTGTGCCTACCCTAAATATTGGCATAAATACAGGGCAACCACGGAGAGTTGCCCCTACGGTCTGGGATATAATAGGCTTTTTCAACAGCCGCGAAAGCGGGAATCAATTTTTCTTTTTAAACCATATTATCGAAAAAGTATTTACATTCTTTATTAAAGTTTTCAACCAACTCAATCTTACACATCAGGGTCCAAATTTTCTGAAGTCGTTCGCTAAATCAGTTTTATGGCTGATATTCGAAGCAGAAGAAAATTGGATTCCCGCTTTCGCGGGAATGACGTACTATCAAGCCTAACGTACTATCCAGCCTAACGTAATATTCAACCTGGATGAAATTCATATCTAAATTTGTTCTTTAAAGATCAGCAGCTGGAGCAGCTGAATCATCTTCTTTTTCCTCAATTGCATCATCCGCGGCATCAAAATCCACGCTTTCCCATATCTCAGCCAAGAGAGCATTTCCCGAATTCTTTTCAGCCAATTCAATGATGGTATCCATCCTTATTGAATAAACAGTCGTTGAGCCGGATAGAACCACATGGATTTCCTTGAGATTCTTAAAATTCTCAGACAGAATTTTGATAGCTTTCGGAACATTCTTTTCAGCATTGTCATTCTTGATAATCGCTTTAATCAAAGTACCCTTTTTGTTCTTCTGGAGGCTTTCCAGAATCATGGATGAATCCTTGAACAGTGATTCTATTTCCTCGAAAATCGTGGGCGTTAAATCTGAAAGAACTTCAGATTGATTTTTGGATGATGAGTCACCATTCATGGAATTCGCCTGAGGTGTCAAATCATTTTTTTTGGCGGCGTTCGATCCGCTGCATGCAATACTGAATACTGCAAGCATTAGAATAATCACACAGGCATAGTATCTTGTCATGATAATTTTCCTTGTTGTTTGATATTCAATTCTATTAATACTATCGCAGGATAAATAAGGAAATTCAACGTAATGTTTAATAAATCTTGCTCTTCAATAAATCTTAAAGCAATCTCAGAACCCAGACAAGAATAATGATGAATAACACTGCAATTATGGAAATGACTATTTCCTTCCGGCTTAACGAAAGGTGGCGAAGGTTAACCAGAATAAATAAAACCGCGATAACAGGAAGCGCCGGAATACCCTTTCCAATAATATTGGCTGTCATTACAGCGATTGTAGGCCCGGCGATTAACGCCGCGTAGGATTGTATTCTTGGCAGGTTGAATCGATAAATGCATCCTATGAAAAACGCGAGTATTATTAAATCGCCAACTCCGATAAATGAGTATATTTTATCGGTTGCCAATTGCGGAAAATTCAAAAGTAGAAATGAAATAAAAGGCGGCACGACTTCCTGAGCGTAACCTCCGCTTTCGGTGAATTCAGCCGCCTTTTGCGCAATCTGCTTGCTGGGTCCCTGGCTTACGCTCCAGAAATCAACAAGCGCAATAACTATTGCCACCGGCAAAAGGTGTCCGGCTTTGATAACCTCGCGAGACAAAAGCTCTCCAAGCAGAAACGATGTGATAATTAAAAATATTCCATTAGACATCACCAGAGCCAGCGATGTTGGCAATGACCGTACAGCAATTATCGTCAGTATGAAAATCAGCAGCGATGGTATTAATGCGAGTTTCAGCGACATTGATGAAAAATTTTCAAGATTAGAAATTCGATATCCGCCGATTATAATCAAAATTGCTGTGAGTACAGCGATAACCGCAGACACATGAAGAACGAGCATGTGGGTGGAGTCGCTTGCAATCGCGTCAACATGACCTGACAAAATCCTGCCGATTAGGGCAAATAATCCAAACGCCACAATCCAGATTAACAGGTAACCGATTGGATGAGAGAAAACAGGTGAGTTCTTTATATTTTCATTCAAAATGTCACCTGTTAAAGCGCATTGCTTAAATCAAAAACACTGAGTTTGCCGAGAAAATCGAGCACGATAAGTTCACGTGTTCCATCACCGTTTATATCACCAAGCACCCATTTGGATGTATTTGATGGCACCGAAACATCAAATATGGTGGCTGGATTATCATCCATTCTGAAAAAGCTGATTTTGCTGTCAGCGTCCTCACTCCTGACAAAATATGTAAGATATGAAATCCCGGATTTGTCAATCTGTCCAGCCCATCCGATTTTCTCAACATTATTGGCGGGAAGCCTGAATTGCCTGTATTTGTTAAACGGCGGATATGTTTTGTGAATACGATAATGGCCATCCGATGCCGGATTATCTGAAACAATCAGAAGTCCCTGTGGTTTATCACCCATGTAATGGTCTATTTCCAGATGGGATTCCTTTTCAATGTTGAAAAGAATCGCGGCGGCGTGCTGGCGAAGTTCAGGTGTGAAATTACCCGTGTTGAGTATGCCATAGGTGAAAGAGATTCCATCAAATGCGATTGAGCCGCATCGGAGAGTGATCATCTCCCAGCCGGACAGTTTTGAGCTGAACTCACCTGCGGTGAAATCCTTTACCCATTCATTTCCCGGAGTACTGTTAAAATGAATCACACCGACATCACTGACCATATATTCCATCCACTGAAATAGATGAAGATCATCCAAAGTGTCAAGAAATACAAGAAACGCGCTTTCGTTTGATGATACAGGCGGTAGAAATATTTTTATCACGCGGTGTATTTCAAATTCAGGATTAGATACCCATTTTTCTATGAACTCCATGTTTATCGAATCCCAGGACAATATCTGATAAGCGCCGTAATCATCGGAAAGAACCAGCTCATCGCCCGGATTGCCATCCAGATTGGAACACGCGATACACGCTGTGTAATACTGCTCACCTGCAGGAGGAGTATCGCAGTATATCAAAGAGACATCCGCTGCATGGATAACAGAAACAGGCAGCATGAAAATAGCGATGATGCTCATAAGCACTATCTTAGCCATCCCTGATAGACTATATTTCAAGTATGAGATAAATGTTTTTCCTGGGAGCGCTGGTCTCTGACCGGCACCTGAGCAGGCTAACTTTAAATAGTAAAAATGATATCTCTCGAACATGGTTGATAAATTCAACCCCTTTCTTTTAGCATGTTATCTGTTAGATATACTCTATTGATTTCTATTAACCTTGTTCAGGTGCCGGTCAGAGACCGGCGCTCCCAGGAGCAGCATTTTTCTGATATTATAAACTCAATCGCTTATTTCGCTGTCAAGTTCAGTTAGCTTTTCCTTTGCCTTTGCTGCATTACTCCCAAACGGATTGTTTGTCAGGTAGTTACGGTAATAGTCAATGGCTTTATACAAATCACCGATATTCTCATACGCTCCCGCTATTTCAAAACCATCCTTCTCATCCCCTCCGCTTAGCCTGACATACTCCTTTATGTATTTCTCCTCTAGGGAATTGCTGCCTTTCGCGTAATACAATTTAGCCAGGCTTTTAGCTGCCTCGATTGATTTTTTATCCTGCCTTAAAGCCTGTTTCAGACGATTCTCCGCTGTAGAGTATTCGCCTTTTTTCAAAGATGCATTGCCCTCGTTTAGTAACTGCGATGTCGTTTTCTTCGGCTTGGGCGCAACTGTTTTCTTTTTAACTTCCTTATCGGGCGTTTTGATTATATCAGGCTTCTTCTCTTCAACCGGAGTTTCCTTTACAGGCTGTACTATTTCTGCAGGAGTTATTTCAGGAATTTCCACAGGTTGTGAATCCGTAGTTTCAGTTGTAGATATTTCAGTCTCCTCGATAATGCCTTCATCAGATGCCAGTGAATTAAGCACCTCATTTGCTTTTTTCGACCATCTTCCATCAGCTGAATTTGCGATGTAATTCTGAAGATGGAATTTAGTTAAAGCATCCTCATTCTGGGCATGAGCGAGCATCGCCAACCCATAATCTGAATCAGTGAAAGAGGGATCAACTCGACGGCTTTTTCTGAACAGTTCAGCCGCCGTTTCATAATTCTCCTGCTTTAGATATATCCAACCAAGATTGAAAAGCAGGCGCGGGTCGTATTGTTTCTCTTCCAGAAGTTTTGTGTATTCATCACGTGCCTTATCCAGATTTCCTTTGAGAAAGTCAATATTTGCCAGATTCAATCGCGCTTCAGTGAAATCAGGATTCAGGATTACCGCTTTTTTGAAATAATTCCCCGCCAAATCCAGGTTATTAGCCTTAACTGCTTTTACACCAAGGTTGTATGAATTATATGACTCTATCTGCTGTTTATCCCCACTGCGGCATGAGATAGCCGATATCGCCATGATACCGGCAATAACTGCAAGGATTATTCCAATTCGATATGAATGCAAACCTGTCATAATCTTCCAAATACTTCTATTTCTTCTTTTCCGTTTTTTTAAGCGGCAGGCGTCGAACCGAATTGCTGCGGCATTCCCGGACAGGTTAGTTCTTTAGGGCCCGTTGCCGGGTCATACATTGCCTTGTATTCATATCCACATCGTAAACAACGATATGTATATTCCGCTTCAGCCATTGTTATCACCGGTTAAATATAATTTTTAAAAATCATCAAAAATGACAAGATACGACCGGTCATTGTCATCAAGCGCCAACGCTGTGATTTTATCATCAAGTATGCGTATTCTGTATATGTGAAATGGAATGATTTCTGATTCAGACATTTTTACTAACGCACTGTCCTGTTTAACGAATCTGAATATGCTGTCATTGCCACTGCTTGATGAACTTGTCAGAAGGCTTCCATTTGAATCGGCGCAAAGCCCAAGCCCGATTCCATCCACACGCATTTCCGGATTAAACTCGACCTCATCGGGATTGAAAACCTGCATTATTCCATCAGGATACAGCACAGCTATTTCAAATTCGCCATCATTGTTGAAATCAACCAGTTCAGCATCAATAAACGCGCCAGATATATTCCAAACCGATTTCTCCCCTCCTGAGCCAATGGATGAAACGTTGATAAGGCTTGTTTCTGACGGTTCAAAAGTAGTTCCTCCCGGATTTAACTTCCCAACTAGAAGAATTCCGTTATCTGTAGCGCCCAGAGGTATTCCGGGAAGAGGTCCCGCGAGTTTATACTGGCTGCCATCCTTGTTGTAATATCGTGACAGTTCCTCGGGAACACGCCCCAGCAGTAGCTCACGTTCTCCGAAATTGTCAAGATTAAAAAACACAATTCGTCCGACCGGTTCGCGAATAGCAAGATTCCCGTTATCAGACAGTTTGTCTTTACTTGTTATTTCAGGCCCTCCGGAATCAAGAGTTCCCTTGAAAAGATGTTTTTCCCCCAGTATGAGGATGTCTGAACCATCAGACGTTGTAACATCCAGCGCTTTTTCGGAAAGAGGATATGCTGTGTAACCTATACCTGTGATTATTTCAGGCGATTCATCGCGCGATACTACAAATCTCTTTTCGATTTTATTAATCAAAGTGGAATCAGCCCATCTCAGGTTAAGGCGAACATCAAGCCCATGAGAACGCTGGATAACATCGCCATCGACATAACAATCCGCCTGGAAATCCGATGCAAAAACCTCGATAAATTTCACTCTGTCCAGATGGGTTGCCACTTTTTGCGCCAGTTCATCACCGGGCGGATTCCTGAATTCGCCAACGTAAATACTTCTTTGCGGCTGAATATAATGCAGGAGATCCATTTGCTCGACAGGCGTATCCTTAAATCTCCTGACAACACTAGCGAAAGCGTAGTCATCCTTGACCCATTCGACCTCAATCAACGCCAGCTGATCTGATTCATATCCGATAAACTTGCCTTTCGAGTCTTTTATAATGCCTGTTCCCTGAGAGAAAACCTCGAATCGTTCGCCCTTTGTAAGCCCATCCTTCTCCCCGATGCTGATATAGACCCCGTTATCGCCCTTTGTTGAGAGAACGTGCCCTGAAAACGAGGGGAACGATGATGCTATATCCGATGACAGAATACTCGCGATACTGTCAAGCTGGCTCGATTCTATCTCGACAGCCCAGGCAATCGATGAAATGCTCAGAAGAATGAGGATATGTATGCAAATTTTTCTCATAACAATCAAGGCAATCAAAGTATTAGATTATATCAAATATCTTTAGGTTCGTTCGATTATTGCGGGTATAAATCATGCTTATTGAGGGGAAGCAAAAATAGCTAAATTTTCTGTGTCCATTCCACATTTTCATGCGCCCAGGCGATTGTATGCGTTACCTGCTCACCAATCATCCTGTCGATTGGTTCCTCGTTGAAACCAAACACAATTATCACCACTGTGAGCAGCAGGAAAAACACAAGACCGCTTCTATGGCTTCCGGTGCGGAACCACCAGAAGAATAGTGTCAGGCACGAAAACAGAAGGCATGAAATCGCCCACCCGGTGGGACTCACGCGTGGAACGAAACGTTGGGAATCGAAGTATATCCAGATAGCGGCAATGCCGTTAATCATGAGATAAATGCAGGCAATCCATCTGAATTCAATATCAAACCACATTTTGATATAACCTCCTGACTCTTGTTGTTCAAGATTAATATCCACTTTTTCCCATTCAGGTTTACGCGAAAATTGAGACAGAATTATTATGAATCACCGGTAGGACAGGCTTTACTTTGTTTATTCCACATGTATTATGAAAGTCGCGAGTTCTTCTTTCTGTGATGGTGAGCAATCAACGTAGTTAATGCCGCTTATCTCAAGAGCATACTCACCCACTCTTGGGAAACAGATCTTCTCCTCGAAATACCTTTCAAAAAGCGCGATTTCAGTGTTTCTTATCATTCTCCCGCCGTCACTTCCCTTCAATTCGATTTTAACCGTATCGAAATCCTTGTATGTCTCAGCGGAGAACAGGATTGAATTGCCCTTTTTATATTCAGTCAGAAACGGCGCGGGATGAATGTTGGCAAGCCCTTGCTTCATAAATAACTGGCATAAAACGACTGTGCCGTAACCGAGATGCGAATTGCCGAGTTTTGCGATGTCGATGATATCCGTTTTTTGTTCCTTATCCTGAGCGAACGATATTCCAATTCCGGAAATGTCAGGATTGAGAAGATTCGCGCGATGTTCCGGGGATGCCATCAGCGATTCGAGAAGCTCCTCAATTACATTGTTAATCTCCAAACCATACGATGACAATATTCCGAGATTCTCACTGACAGGGTAGGGGATTCCCATCTCGACAGCGCGTTCCCTTGGCCCATCCCCATCCGGATTTACATGGTCGAAGAAATTACGTTCTATCATGTCGCGAGAGTGGTGGTTCGCGGCTTTTGCCAACCTTGTGTCGCGATGCAGCAACGACAGGCCATTCTCGAATCGGATACGGTTAATCGCGGAAAATGTAAGTTTTTCCGCAAGGCGGACATCGAAATTGTAGTAGTCGATCTGTCCATCGGTGGATGACGAAAGTGAAAGGAATATCGCAAGAGTTATGGCTATTTTAAGAATACGATTCATCACTCACCGATTTTTGATCAATTGGCATATTGCCTAAGGTACAGATGTGATATATTATAGTGGCAGGTGAATATTGGCAAGTTTTTTTTCGGGGTGTAGCTCAGTTCGGTTAGAGTGCTAGTCTCGGGTACTAGAGGTCGGAGGTTCGAATCCTCTCACCCCGATTATTTTTTATTTCCCGCAAAACAAGATTTTGTCATTCCCGCGAAAGCGGCTGTTGAAAAAGCCTATTATATCCCAGACCGTAGGGGCAACTCTCCGTGGTTGCCCTGTATTTATGCCAATATTTAGGGTAGGCACAGAGACCTACCCCCTACATTCA
>JAGGVT010000044.1 GCA_021157815.1 bacterium
CTCAATTGAAGCCTAAGGAGGCCCTATCATGTTATGCTCCAGGTCATCTTATGCATTATTGCTGTTCTTTTTCGCTCTAATGTTGACATCGTGTTCATCTGGAGGAGGCATTACAACACCATCGCCGGATGACAGTGCTTTCCAGGCGTCATCCTACTCCGATTTTCCAGTCGCGGTAAGTGGCTGGTTAGCGGATGGGAGCCCGTCCGGTGGTACAGGAATGCTTGGAATATTCCAGGCGCATATTGATATTGCGAACCTGTCAGGTGAACTTGTGCCATTGAGAGATGGCGCACTTGCCGATGTCATAGAAGCAATTGACATTACAGGATTCCTGACTGTTTCGCCTTGTTACGATTGTGTAAAACTTGAAAGCGTTTCGCTTAACTCATCCGGTAATCTTGTTCTGTCCATCGCGATTAAACATCCATTCCCGATGGGCAATCCTAGCAATCCGATTACCTCGATGAACCGTGCTGATCTGATTGTTTATAACGTTGAAGGCATTATTGTTACTGACGGCGCGGGAATATACAATGCTCTGGGCGAGAGATATCACGAACCGCTGCTTGCTAATGCCGATGGTTACACCGCTTATCTGGATTCATCTCTTGATGACATCCTGAATACGACAACGACAATTCATCCGTACATTCTCCACTTTGATGATTTTACATCCGGCAACTACAACGTGTCGTCTCATCCTGAAACAGGATTCCCACCCGCTCCAACCGAGCCATCCGGTAATCTGGTTATGGGGCAGGGAGCGGATTTTGATTCGCAGGAATATGAATTCGACATTGCCGAGGATGTTAGTTTCGATTTCATTTATGCCATTAGCGCGACATATGGAATCGCGGCTGCAAGCAAACTTGAAAGATTTACACCGGCCGCGATGGTTCCTCAGCACAATAAAAAAGCCGCGAGCACTGTCGAGATTGAGATTGTCAGTATGAACCTTATGAGCGGTAATCCGTTATCTGACGCGGATATTAATGTCAAAGTGCTTGATATGAACCATGGTGTCGCGGAAGGTTCAGGCCTTGATGAAATGCTTGCTGCCAGTGATGTCGCGCAGATTTCAATCATGGTGCCTGATGTCATGTCAACCCAAATTACGGATACCAATCCGTCTCCGGTTTCCGGTGCGCCTCGCGACCCGGCAGACCCGTTGACCTATCCCTATACGATTACCAACAGCGGCGATGCCGATGCGGGTGATTATTACGGTCTTGTCAAGGTTCTGGACAGCTATCCACCCGCACAAAACACACTTCCTCTTCTTGAAGGCATGGAGGGAATCGAGCGGGTTGGTCCAACTGACAATCCACTGGATGGCTTGTTCGCAATAACTGAATTTGCCACCTATCAGGTGTTTCAGGTCTCTGTGGGTTATGGCTGCGGACCTATCACCGGCCAGATTGACTCACCGGAATGCCCGATAACGACATTTGTCAGTGGTCTCACACAGAATTTCGTAGTTTCTGCAGCGTCAGACAACGGCGGAAATATTGTTGAATATCAAATGGATTACGATTATGACGGCACAACTTTTGACATTGACGCGTCAAACACGGATGGCATTTTCGATGATACAGGCCCATATGTAAATCCGAACTGCGGTACGCCGCCTGAGGACCCGGTAACAATTACTGTTGCTTTCAGGGCGACTGATGATTGCACGCCTCCAAATATAACCATTTTCGCGGAATGCGAAATTACAGTTGACGTATGTGAGTCACCGCTTTATCTCTACGAACCTGATCCGGATAGATCATCACTGATTATTTCAGGCCCGACAGTTGACCAGC
This sequence comes from bacterium, assembly GCA_021157815.1. Lineage (GTDB taxonomy): Bacteria > JAJVIF01 > JAJVIF01 > JAGGVT01 > JAGGVT01 > JAGGVT01. Next base: position 1,812 of record JAGGVT010000044.1, read on the forward strand.
CGGTTGATCCAGCCGGTGAACTTGATTTGGGAGTCTGTGAAAATGCAGGGGAGGCTGATATCGATGGCGTTTATGTATATGACGAATGGAATCAGATAAGCCGATTCGACCATGATTATGTGAATTCCATTTTCCAGGCGCCGGGACTGGTTCCCTCCAATGATACAGGTACGCATCCCCTTCCCGATGATGGAATGCCGGGATACCGTCTTGATGTCGCTGAAAACGGTTACGTGATTTCTTCCTACTTCGACATGAATGAAACAATGGACCTGTCAGGTATTGATCCTCTCTTATATGATCCATTCCCCGAAGGAAATTTGTGGGTTCACTGGGAACCGACACTTCCCCGTCCGACCCAGATACCGCCTGATCCAGGCGACCCATGGCCGCATGATCCTTTCCTCGCGCTTGTATGCGTGGATACAACTGAACCACTTGAAAACCAGATTGCATGGGAAGGCTGGGATGAATCGAATCATGTTACTGTCAGCTCACCAGCGCCAGGCGATCCACAGGGGTCTGCCCCTTATGATCAGGCTGAGGATGTTCTTTCCGTGATGTTCAGAAATACGAATCCGGCATTAATGGAACCCGGTACGCCTGATTTTGGCTATAGGATTATTTACTACGGCCATTATCCACCATATTATGTTGCTCCCACATTCTACACACTCTACGATTACGCTTGGAATCTTGGCGGCGTCAACGGAGAGGAAATAGTCGGTGTTGATAGATCAGACAAGGACTGGTTATTCATGTGTGTAAGCGGTCCAATGTTTGCCGCATCTATCTCTTCAGGCTCAACAGAAAACCTGATTCTGCTTGATTGTAATCAACCCGGCAGCCAGGCATGGGTGCTTGATGTGGATACCGCGCTTGAAACACTTCTCGGTTATACGCTTGATGGCGCGATTCTCGATGTCGAGTGTGTGCCTTATGATGACAACAATCCAATCATTTTTGATGACGGCACTGGCGAGGAAGCTCCCCAGTTTGCCGCGCTTGGCGCAATCCTGCATGAAAATGGCCACATTTATCTGCTCGCTTTCGATGACACACCCGGCAACGAGGCGTTTATTTTGTTCCAGGATATTGATGGCACAACGGCGATTACCGGTGACCCCAAACATATCGATGTTGGTGAAACAACAATGGATATCCACGTGACCAGTTCCGATGGAACCAACGCTTACGCAACAGTATTTACGTTAACTGAACAGTAATCGATAAGCGCATGGAATTTTAAAATTCAACCTCTCTGCAATCAGAGAGGTTTTTACTTTTTCGAGACTTCTGAAAAAAGGAAATAAATGGCAGCCCGGTTTCTCATTAACCGGGGTAATGCGTGGATATTACCCATATTTTCACGGCTAATGAGAAGCCGGGCTACAATATAATGAATCTATTTGAGAGGTCTCTTTATTGATTGTTGATTAACGCTGTTTACTCCGATAAAATGAACGCAATGCCAAAACAGAATCCGCGTAAACCGAAAGTCCTGAATGTTGGCTACCATCCGCCTCCACCCGGCGGCATGGCTAATTTCATAGATAATTTCGAGCAAAGCGGAATAAAAGATCTGTATCAGATTCGCGGATTTGATACAGATTATCCTCGATGGCTGAAAAAACTGCGACCGCTGACCGTGCTGTATCTTCCCATCATGTACCTGCACTATTTGTGGGTGCTAATCACGTTCCAACCAGATGTTATCCATATTCACACCCCGGCTTTCAACGCGTTTTATAAACATTCAGTTTTTGTAAAAATTGCCAGAGAGAGAAAAATCCCAATCGCGTTTCATATTCATGCGGGGAAATTCAAGGAATTTTACGACAACCTGAAGGAATCACGCAAACGGGATGTGCGCAATAAACTAAAGCAGGCGGATATTCTTATAGTGCTTTCACATTATTGGAAGGATTTTTTCACCGGCCTTTACCCATCCGAAAAAATCAGAGTTGTTGAAAACGGAATCCCGGCTGATAAATTCAGCCCGGCGGATAAAGCCAACCAGACGAAACCCCCGAACTTCATATATGTCGGAAGACTGCTTGAACAGAAGGGAATTGACGAATTACTCGAAGCCGCCCGTGAGGTTTTCAAGGTTTATCCTGATTCGCATCTGACAATCGCAGGTGGTGAGGAGGCCGCGAGATTTAAACGGAAATCCGATGAATTGGGATTATCCGAAAACATAACTTTCACCGGGGAGGTAGTCGGGAATAGCCTTATCGAATTATACCAGAGCGCGGATATTTTTGTCCTGCCGTCGCACGCCGAGGGAATGCCTCTTGTTTTGCTTGAGGCGATGTCGGTTGGGCTTGCATGTATCGCAACAAATGTCGGGGCTATTCCGGAGGTTTTGAACGAGTCAGGTGGAATCATTATTCCGCCAAAGGATGTTCACGCGCTTAAAAACGCGATGCTTGAACTGGCAGGCAATCCGGATAAGGTTAATTCAATGGGTATCGTGAATCGTAACATTATCCAGAGAGATTTTTCCTTCGATGTCGTGGCTGAAAAAATGCGAAAAATCTATAATGAGCTGATTCTTGCTAATTAACAGTTTGGTTAATCGGATTATATATCTTATAATAGAATCATTGAAATCCTTGGGATATTCTGAGTATTGATTGAATGAGAGTACTTTTATCAGTGATTTTGACCTGCATGATTAATCGGCGTTTTGATTGCTTTTTATAGAACTGTTATCACCAATCTGCCGGGGAAAACGGTAATCTAACAGGAACAATCAACAACATGAGCAACCGAAAAAGCAAGAAAACAAATGATACTTCCTCTCAGGGAAGTGGTTCAGCAGGGATAATAATTATAATCGTGATTCTCCTTTGCGCGTTTGGAGGTTTTCTGCATGTCTCCTCGCGTTCAGGATATTGTTCGAAATGCCACGAGATGCAGCCATATGTTGAAACCTGGGCTGTTTCCAACCACAAAGATGTTTCATGCGTAAAATGCCATTATTCACCGGGGAGTAAATCCGCATTCCGAAGCAAGTTCATTGGCGCTCGGATGCATCTTAAAAAACTCACTCAGTCCTGGTCCGGCCGGCGCCCTCTGGCGCATGTTCGTGACAGTTCATGCTCGACCGATTCATGTCATCCAAGTGCTGATATGCAGGCGCCGATTATTCATGAAAATGTCTCTTTCAGACATACTTCACACATGGGATCTCAAAGGCGCGGGCAACAGCTGGCATGCACATCGTGCCATTCCGAGATTGTGCATGGTGACGTAAGAACCATTACAAACGAAACTTGTTTTTTATGCCATCTCAGGCCAGTCGAGGGCGAGACTCTTGAAACCAGTTTCATGGCAAAATGCACGAACTGCCATAATCCGCCATCGAAGATTCTATCGAGGAATGGAATCGAGATTAATCATCTTGACGAAAAAACAGCCGGCATGAAATGCACTCAATGCCATCATTTGATTGCATCCGGTGACGGCGATGCGCCGGTTGTTCGATGCCTCCAGTGCCATTCGGATGTCGATGTGATTAATAAAATCGAGGATGTCGCTTTTCTGCATGATACTCATGTTACAAAACGCGGCATGGTGTGTTCGAGATGCCATGACAAGATAGAACACAAAATGCCTGAGATTAACGAGACTATTCCAGCTGACTGCGAATCGTGCCATCCGGGACATCATGAGGCGCAGACGCTGCTTTACAATACTTATTCATTTAATGAGGACGAGAGTTACGCGTCAGCCGAATTTATGGCTCATATCGCCTGTAAATCCTGCCATATTCACAAGGTCGGCGACAGGTTGGACAAGGATGGAATCAACTATCTTGCAAGCGCGCAATCGTGTAATACATGCCATTATTCCCAATTCGGCAGTTTCCTTGAGGAATGGAGACGTTCAATAGATCGCATGCTGAACGATGTTCGTTCAGAAATCCTGATAACAAAACCTAAAATCAAAGCAACGTCATTTTCTGTAAAGAAAAAAGAGGAATTTACAAAACTGCTCGATGATGCCGAAATGAAACTTCTTCTGGTTGAGCGTGGCAAGAGTGTCCATAATATAAGTTATTGCGATACGTTGATAAGGCGGGCGCATGATAAGGTCAATCAGGTGCTTTCAGATATCGGTGCGAAAACAATCGAGTCGGAAAGAATAGAGGCATACAGGTTCGCATCCAAAGAGCAGTGCAACATGTGCCATTTCGGGATCGCGGATCACACAACCCTCTTTGGCTCAATATCTTTTCCCCATTCACCGCATTTGGCTGAAGGAAACCTGCCGTGTACAACTTGTCACGTTTTTACATCCAGCTGGGAGCCTCACGGTGAACTTAAATTCAAGGATTCCGAGGGATGCAAGCAATGCCATGGCAAGGACTCCGGATGCGTGTCGTGCCACAGCGGATTTGAATCAACGCCAATCTCAGTTTATGGAAAGACATTCATCCACAAGCCGCATCTTGATAACGGTGATTTAAAATGCCTCGATTGCCATTTCCCGGAATCAGATGAAACCACACATGGCCAGTTGCGACTTGAGAGAGCATCCGATTGCACAAAATGCCATCACGGACCTGAGCAGGAATTAATCTGTGCGGATTGCCATAATGTACAGGCAAAGCTACAAGATGGGAAAATTCCGTATTCGGATATTTTAAATACGGGATCGCATGATTTCTCCTGCGATAAATGCCACGATATGTCATCAAAATACAATCGCACCGTTGTCATTCGGAAATGCGCCGGATGCCATGATAGTTCTTATACGGGCAAAGTTGATAAATGGCTTGCGGAGTCTAAAAAAGGGCTTCTGAAAATCAGCAACCTGATTAAACGGGCAAATAAAATCAGCCTGACAAAAAAACAGGCTGAGGAACTTGAAAGAATCACCAAACGGGCAAGGTTCCTTTCGAAAGATCCAGTTCCGGGTGTTCATAATTATGATCTGTGGGGTGATATCCTGACAAGGGATATCGAAACGCTTCGTGAATGGCTGGGCGATTAACAAATCCGAGCTATACAATATATATACATATCTCTGTGTATTGGATAATAAAATAACCCGGTGTCCATTCACCGTGGATAATTTGTAACCCGGC
>JAGGVT010000149.1 GCA_021157815.1 bacterium
AAGTTGAGATATCCGCAAAGCCTGTGAATGGCTATATTGAAGTGGAAATCAGCGACACGGGAATCGGAATCCCTGAAAAAGATATTCCGCACATCTTCGAACGCTTCTACCGCGGCGATAAATCCCGCTCACGCGAAACCGGCGGTACGGGAATAGGGCTTGCTATCGTGAAAGAACTTGTCCAGGCTCATGGCGGGGAAATATCGGTTAAAAGCGACGAGGGCAGGGGAGCAACCTTCAGTTTCACAATGCCTATAATGTAACTCACAAAAAACATACATTAATACCAAATCGTTAAATCGGCGCCGCGATAGTAATGGAGAAGAATATCCCTGTAGTCCCAGCCGTCATCAGCGTACGCTTTCGCGCCCCACTGGCTCATACCGACACCATGCCCGAATCCGCTGCCGACAAAAAGGAATTCATCATCCGACGGCTTGATATCAATTTTTGGTTTATACACTTTTGATGAGTTGGTTGTGATGATTTTCATTTCAGATTCATCCACGCAGCCGATGCCGTCTGAACCGAGAACGTAGTATTCATCGACAATAACGCGTGTGTTTCCTCTGTCAGAAATAACTGTAATTCCATCGGTGTTTCCATCCGGTGAGATAGTGCGCACTTTTCCAACGGCATTCTCAACTTCAGGATGATTGTTGTTGCCTACGATTGAAAACAAAGTGGAGCGAATCCGTCCCGCGCCAATCATCTTCCTGAAATCATTTGAGCTGAACTCATGAGTTCTTTTCGAGCCGACAACCTGCACTTTCCGTGGGCGCCCTGTCGGGCTAATCGAGGTAATTTTGACATCCTTGATTTTTCCCACATGGAATTTTTTCGCTTTCATCAATGATTCAAGTTCGCTTTTTTTCAAGAGGAAATGCCATCGATGCTTTTCCAGGTCATCTTTTGATGGCACGCTTTGAAGATAGGGGAGGTCACCGGGGAAAATGTATTTGCCCTCAGCTGTCTGGCCGCCGGCATCCGCGCTGTAATACGCCTTAATGGGCCAGCCCTGGTATGACATGATTATTCCCCTTGAGCCGTCAACCGCAATAATCGCGTTTTCTTTTTCGCCATCGACACCGCCGTACACCTGATCCCTGACAGAATCATAAACATCGAATTCACCATGCGGATATTGCGACAGGCATCTCACAGCGTATGTCCGCGCCGCGACCGCCTGGGCTTTTATCGCCTCGATATTCCAACTCATCGGAACCTCGAACGGCACAACGCCGTAGAGATAATCCTCCATGTCAACGTGATTGATAATCCATATTCCCGCGTTTGTCGCGACAGCTCGAATATTTCCCCTGTATTGCTTTCCCTTGAATATGATAAAACTGCCACTGGTAGGCTTAAAAACCAGATTGGAATAGTCGCCTTTTATCCCCTTGACTGAGATTTTGTTTTTTGAGTATTTAAGCGACAGCTCGTTTTTCTTTGAGAATTTCGCTACCTGCTTATTCTTGAGCGGGTTAAAAATCGTTCCGCCTTTGGGTAATGTGACAGTTGCATTTGATAGATTCAATCCAATGGATACTCGAATTACAGGCGAGGTGGCGTCATCACGAGCCTGTGTATCCGCGTACGATGTTTGTACAGGAATGGCAAAAAGGAGAAGAAACATAGCTAACATTGTATATATTGCAGGTTTAAACTTATACATAACGTTCGAATGCCTCCATCAACTTTTTTTCGCGATCATGGCCCAAAACTGTCCTGAATCGCTCCCCCATAAGGTTGATAATATCATCATCGGTTGCTTTTCTAAGGTTCTGAACCAGATTTCGCTTACTCATAAGTCTGTCCCAGTTCAGAAAGACATATTCAACCGCGAGATTACGCACCGGATACTTTGCAGCTGCGGCATCCTTTTTAAGAATACTTTTCGCCCTTTTCAATCCGCTTCTTTTAAGATTTTCCAAATCCTTGAATATGTCGAACTTTTTGCGGCCGTCGTGGCTGGAAAAAACATCCTCAGCCCACCTGCCGCGGAAAATATCAGCGGTATGGGATGATGAATCAATTAGACCACGCTCATTCGCCATTATGATCGCCCAGGGTAGGATTTTACCAAGATTGGTTTCATCGTAGTTCTTAATAACATTCATTAATGAGTTTCTTTCGAGCAGGAAAGTTCGAAGGTGAACGGGCATTGCGGCGGCTGTTCCGTGGTGTTTATGCAGCACTCTCGCTTTAGGCGCCAGTATTGTTTTAAGCCCCATCAGGTTCAGTCGCCATCCAAGATCGACATCCTCGAAAAACGCGAAGTAATCGTCATCGAATCCGCCTGACTTAATCCATGTTTCTCGCGTGATTGCAATCGCGCCGCCGCATCCGAAAAACTGCCTTGGCGTGTCAATGTCGAAATACTCCTCATCAACGACTGAAACCTGCTGGCCGTGATAACGCTGGAATCCCCATCCGAAGGCGTTCATATCCCCGCCGGCGTAATCTACCTGTGTTCCGGTTTCGTTCAGAATCAAACCGGCAACCGCTCCGACATTTTTCTCATCCTCACTCTCAAACGGCTTGAGGATTTCATACATAAATCCCGGATCAAGAATCATGTCGTTATTGAGAAAAACGAGTATATCCGCATCCGATTCCTCTGCCGTCCGCTGAGTGCCGCCTGCGAATCCAAGATTGCGCGATGACTGAATCAATCGTACCCACGGATAATTGCTCAACACCATGTCAACCGAATCATCCGATGATCCGTTGTCCAGAAGAATCAATTCGTAATCGATATCACCAGCAATCTCGACATGCACGGAGTCGAGAAAGTCTCCGAGAAAGGGAGCGCCGTTTAGATTAAGGCTTATTAAGGATACTTTCATGAATCAAGATTATATCAGAAAACCCCACTAGTGGGGCTCTATGATTCTCTAGTACGATAAAAAGGGGATTATCCGAATTTTTGCGATTCATTGTTGATGGTAAGATAAAGATACCGCTTTTCTTAATAGCGCTTTCATTATTTCTTTTCCCAGATCCCTTTCCAGCATAAGGAGAGGGGGCTAGGGGGCATAAGAGCTAAGTTAAACCTTTCGTTGCCAGGTGTATTCACCTTATCCCCGACCGATGCATCATCAGAGCCCCGAACGTTAGTGAGGGGTATGCAAGATTTATAGCAGAATCGAGGTTACCCCTCACTAACGTTTGGGGCTCGGATTTCAATGTCCGATTTTACAATTCATTGCGATTTTACTGTAGTTCAAAGTAGTTTTTTCAAGGATAAATAGTCGTTCCTGAAAAAGTCCAAAATTCATGTGTTTAAGGGGATTACAAGTGAACTAATGTCAGTTGGAATTGCATGGTATTGTTGAAAAATGCTAAAAACCTGGTGATTTTATCATATTGGTAAAATGCCGAACCTGGGAGCGCTGGTCTCTGACCGGCACCTGTATAAGGTTAATAGAAATCAACAGAATATATCTAACAGACAACATAACTAAAAGAAAAGAATTGAGTTTATCAACCAAGTCCGAGATAATTCCTTTATCTCATTTCAGGTTAGCCTGCACAGGTGCCGGTCAGAGACCAGCGCTCCCAGGGGAAAACATTTTTCTCATACTCA
>JAGGVT010000103.1 GCA_021157815.1 bacterium
ATCCCGCGTTGACATCAACTCCCGAATAAAGACACTCGCCTCCCTGCAATGAAACGTACATGCCCTCGGGTGCAAAGTGAACGACCCACGCGTACGATTCACCCTCCGGCATATAAGACTCCGAAAATGCTGCATCATAACCGACCCAGAACGACCATCCATCGAAAGTGCCGATATCCGGATACATCACTCCAGGCACAATTTCCCGATTTAACGGGCTGTCATCCGGCGCCTCATCAGCAACTACGGGAATAGCTGAAATGGTCATCGCGCAAATCGCGATTAGAAGGATAAAGAAGTTTCGGTATGTTTTGTTAAGTTTCATAAATCGCCTCCGGTGTGTGGGAAAGAATCTCTTACATGCACTCCTATAATAGCCTTTTGCTGCTGTAAATGAAAGAGGATAAACTTTCTAAAAATCCACGATTGAATATTGCGAAGCGACTACCTTCTTTCGCATCCCCTCGCCGAATCGACTTAAACTGACAATATTAATTTAGGATATTTCATTTTGAAATTCGAACATTCAATGATAAAATGTCACAATGATTTAATCATAAATTTAGTAGTTTTTTCGGGAGGAATAATCATCATGAGAAAACGAATTGGTTTGGCATTTTTATTTATGTTTTTGCTAACTGTATCAGTAAATGCAAGAACTGATTGGGATGTTGAGAATAATTATTACAATCCATCAGATTGCCCAATAACCATCACCAAAATTGAAAGTCACTGGCGAGATTATAGACCACCAGTCTACAACCAATATGGATGGTGCCTAAAAAGAAGACTACTACCTGGGATTTGGTGTAAAACTCATTATAAAATACCTAATGAAAAGGAAGGTGGGAAGGAAATCTTAGCTGTGAAATTTGGAATCTGGTATTTTAATGCATTTGATGAACTTCTTGGTGCGTATACTGCATACACAACAGAAAAAAGAATAAAACCTGGAAAAGGATACACTGCTGAATGGCTAACCAATGATGAAAAATTAGGAACGACTCATTATCGAACTATAATATACCCATTTGAAATACGCTTTTCAGATAAACAATGGTGGATTGCAGATTCCAAGGAAATCTATAAGTGGTTTGTTGATACGATGGATTTGACAGATGCTCCTGAATATGAAGATATGTTTCCTGAGGATGAATTTGGAAATGAAGAGCAATGGGAGAAAAAACTCAAACAAGCATAAGAAGAAGCTGTGTGAATTAGCCACTATTCTCCTAATTTAATCAGAATTTGGCTTGCGCTCTTAGATGGAGTTAAAATATGTATGATGAGATGAGAACTATTGAAGGCGGGATAGTAAAATTCGGATCGAAAGGCGATAAAACCTATAACGAATCTGATTTCCAAAAGCAACTTGAAAATTTTCAACTTGAAAGTTCCTTGAAATTAATATCAGAAGTTTCCACGAAAGTATTTGAATCAAAAGAACATTATCAAATGGGGAAGGATTTCGATGTCTGGAATTATGAAACTACCTATGCTTCAGAAGCCATTCTAGGATATATTGCGATGAAAGCTATAGAGAACTGCAATTTATCTGGAAAAGAGATGCAGCATAGAGACTTGTTTAAACTATGTGATATGTGGATGGGCTTACCAGAAAGAACTGCTGAAGATGATGGGTTTTCATCAGTATCATACCGCTATAGAAACCAATCTGAATATCAGCGAAATCTAAATAATGCTATTCCCAGAGCTCTGTTATTATTTAATGACATCTGGTACACAGTGAATAAGGCTGATAAAATTGATCCTCAAGAAGCACTCATTGAAATAACTGGCTTGAGTTTAAACGAGATTCTTGCTAATGGGCTTTTATTTTGGAATATTGCTAAAACTAACATCATTGTTGAATCAAATAATAATTGTAAACACCCCTTACTGACACTTGAGAAGCAAGAGAAATTCTTAGATAACTTCTCATGTACACCTAAACAATTCAAAGAAACATTGAATAAACAGATAATACCTGATGTTAACTTGGAAAAGTTCAGGTTTAATCCTCTTTTCACGTATCCAATTATTCGCATATCTGATTCTGTCAAGTCAAAATATTACATTGCACCTATTCCAAAATTAATTCATTACAGATCATCAATAGGACTGTATCACTTACTTTCTGACCATTTTCAAATTCCTGGGAGTAAGGAGAATAAATTCAAAAACGCCTTTGGATATGTATTTCAAGAATATATAAAAGTAATAACACAAAAGGCTTTATCAAAAACTCAAGTAATTCCAGAATTCAAATACAAAAATCTTGACGGCAATATTGTAGATTCAATTGATTTAATTCTAAATCGAAATGGTGAATTCGTTTTTATCGAAGCTAAGCAATCTGGTCTTGGATTGCCACAAAAATGTTGGGCTGATAAGAAAGAAATAAAGAAAAGCCTTAAACAATCAATTGGACCTGGTGTAAAACAGCTTCATGCGTTTGAGAACTGGTTTAATCTCAGAAAACAAGAAAATCAATTCAATCTTATCAATGGAATAGAAAAAGTAACTTTGTCGTACGACATGGTCATTGCATCAAATTCAATTTTAAAAGAATTAATTTGGGAAATACTTGAGGAGGAAAATCTAAATATACCTAGTGGTTTTCATTGGCATCACATGACAATTGATGAATTCGAAGATTCAATTTCCGCTCAAAAAGATAATATCTACAAATACTTAAAAATTAAAAGATCTTCACAAGAAAAGGATTTTATGGATTTTTCATTCTATCTTTGGGAATATTTCAAATGTTCTAAGACCAATCAATATCTTGAGAGCATACGGGATAGTTTTTTTAAAGAGCTTCCTGAAATGTGTAATCTATATTGAATTTACTAAAAGGAAAACGAGAGAACAACTCCTAATCACTTCTCAAATGGCTTTTCCCAAACCAAATAATTCGACCATCTTGTCTTTATCTGGCTTATGCTCATCTTTCCCGTTAGTAAATACCAAATTGCTTTGAAGCCTTTTTTCATCATGTTGAGAAGGTTCATCAGGCGGTAGAGGAATCTGAGAATCCAGATGTTCTTTTTAATCCATGTTTGCGTCGAGAGGAAATGGATGAATCCACGGTTGTAGATTCCGCGCGCTGCCATGAAATAGAGCATAATCCAGAATGTGTCGGCGTCGGTGCGCTTGTCCCATTTGAATGTCGCGACAAACTGCTCCATTGTTTTCTTCGAGCGGTCCTCGACATCATCGCGTGTTATATGCCCATCCCGAAGCGCCCATTGTGTGAGTTCGACTCCGGGAAACCATATCAGCGAATAGAAGTTTATTTCGTACGGCCGTGGCAGTGAGAGGAAGAAATCGAGCGATTCGATTTTGTCCTCCTCGTTTTCGTACGGGTTGTCGGTGATGACATCCAGCGCGACACTTATTTTATTCTGCTGGAGCATTTTCATTACGCTGAGGATTTTAGCGTTCGATTCAGGCCGGTGATATATGTCCTTGCGCACACGGTCGCTGCCTGTCTGGACTCCCATGTCGATTTGCGTCAGTCCCATGTTTCTCAGCGGAACTACCATCTCCTCCTTAATCAGGTTCGGATGGAAATAGCACCAGAATGTGTTGTCGAATTCAGCTGTGAATTTTTTCGAGAATTCCGTAATCCATTCTTTTGATACACTGAACTCATCATCGTAGAATCCGATATGCCGATGCTTGAAATTGTCAACAGTGTCGCGCATTATACGGAGTTCATCGATCACATTATCCACGGAGCGAAATCGCATTTTGTTCATGCCCTGCTCACTATAATGCAGGTGGTAGGCATTATTCACACAATATGTGCAATGGAACGGGCATCCGCGCGATGTCATCGTGAAAACCCACGTATCACGCTTCGCGATTTCCTCGTTGATAACCTCATCGTTCAAAACAACCCACTTGCCATCATCATCCCATGTTGGATATGGCAGAACGTCCAAGTCAGTAATAACATGCCGAATCTGAGTTTTAACAATCTCACCGCTGCTGTCCTTGAACCAAATTGAATCTATTTTTGATGTGTCCCCTTTGCGAATCAGAGCATTGACCAAATCAAGTGTCGGATACTCGCCCTCGCCCTTGCAGACAAAATCGGCGTATTCAAGGCAGTCCTCGGAGCAGAGTGTCGCGTGGACACCGCCCCACAATTGGGTAATTTCAGGCATTTCGTTTTTGATTCGCTTTGCTATTTCACAACCGGTCTCGAAATATGTCGAGCAGCTGATACTCATTCCCACGAATTTTATTTTGTTGTCCCTAAGAATATTCAAGAGGTTTTCGTAGTCTTTTTCGGATGGCACAACGGCATCGTTCGCACTGATTCTGCCTAAGAAAATAAGTTGGACATTGTAGCCTTGATCTTTCAAAAGCGCGTGGATATAGCGAATTCCCAGATTATATGCGTTATACAAGCTAATTAAAGCAATCGGAAAATTTTTCTTTTCGTCGTCTGTTATTGGTTGTGTCTGTGTCGCTGTTGGTTGTTCCATTGTTGTTTAGTTGCACCATCCCCAAGTTGTTTTGAAATTCTCCTTTTCCCCCCCCCTTAATCCCCCCGCGAGCGGGGGGAAATAGTTTTCTCCTTCCCCCTCTTAGTTCCCCCGCAAGCGGGGGGAAATAGTTTTCTCCTTCCCCCTCTTAGTTCCCCCGCAAGCGGGGGGAAATAGTTTTCTCCTTCCCCCTCTTAGTTCCCCCGCGAGCGGGGGGAAATAGTTTTTTCCTTCCCCCTCTTAGTTCCCCCGCGAGCGGGGGGAAATAATTTTCGCTCTACCCCTCTTAGTTCCCCCGCGAGCGGGGGAACAGTTTTCTCCCTCCCCGCTCGGGGGGAGAGCTGGGGTGGGGGATTACTCCATCGGAATCCCGGCTTTTTTGTATTTCTTAATGCTGTGCGCAAAGTCGCCGAATTTCAATTCACCGCTGAAAAGGCGCCTGAGGACAATTCTGGAGCGATTCCAGAAAAACAGAGTGGCGTTGAAAAATATCGCAAGTTTAATTGCCGGTCTGGGATTTTTCCGCAGCGATTTCAACCTCGAAAGCATCCTGATAAACCATCTCGGCACAAACATCTTGCCGCACATCTGATACAGCGCGGTGTAAAGACCCTCAATCGGGTTGCGGCCATCCCAGTCGAAATGGAAATTCATCTGGTAAAACGCTTTTTTGGATGCCATTTCAATTTGATCTTCTGTAATCAAGCCCTCATCAAGAGCAAGCTCGGTGAGTTCAACCTTCGGGAAGAAAATCAGACTCAGGAAATTCAACATGTATGGTCTTGGCAGATTTAAAAAGAAATCCAGCGCCGCATCTCTGTCATCCTGATTATCAAAAGGATTATCGACAATCACATCAATCATAATTCCGATTTTGTGCGAATGGATAATCTTCATCGCTTCCACAATATGCTCGTCGCTATCGGTGCGATGATAAACATCGACTCGAATATGTTCACTGCCTGACTGTACTCCCATGTTGATATACTTCATCCCGACATCCTTGAATATCTTGACGATATTATCCTTGACCAGAGTCGGGTGGAAATAGCACCAGAACGGGTTCGTGAAATTCTTATGGTATTCCTTCACGAATTCATGTACCCAGTCCTCTTTCATGACAAAGACATCATCCGCGAAATTAATTGTCAGATTTTGGAAAGTCGGCAGTTTTTCCTCAAGATAGCGAAGTTCGTTCATCACATTCTCAACCGAACGCTGGCGAAGTTTAATATTCTTCACACCTGTAACCTGTTCGGTCATGAAATACGGCGCCGCGCAGTACGCGCAATGGAACGGGCATCCGCGCGATGTTATCACAAACACGCTGTGCACTCTTATTAAAAACGGCTCTTTCTGATAGAACTCATTTTCGCAGATGAAATATTTATTCTCGTCCTCGTAATCGGGAAACGGCAGTATGTCCAAATCCATCACGACAGGCGGAGGTTTGTTGCGAGTTATCGCGCCATTTTCCTTAATCCAGAATCCTGGAACATTCGCGACGCTTTGAGAGTTTTCGAGTTTTTCAAGAAGCATCGGAACAACCTGCTCACCCTCGGTGATGCAGACATAATCGGCGTGTTCGATGCAATCCTCCGGACACAGTATGGCGTGAATCCCTCCCCAGGTAACTTTGTCAATTCCCTTTTGACGGCATTTCTCGGTCAATTCAACCGCAGTTTGGAAAAAGGTGCTGCAGCTGACGGAAATCGCGAGAATGTCCGGATTTATTTCATCGGTGATTAATTCAACCGCGCGATTCATTTCCCAGTCAGTCGGCGGGATGATATCGTTCTGGATGATATCGCTGAGAAACACCATGTGCGTTTCAAATCCAGCGTTTTTCAAGACGGAGCAAAGCTGTCGCGCGCCCAGATTGTGCGTGTTGCCAAGTGATACCAGTGCTATCCGTAGATTTTTCGTGTATTCAGTCATATTTATATGCAAACATATTTATATGCAATGCACAAATTCTAAACAAAAACACCCGGTATGA
Organism: bacterium; assembly: GCA_021157815.1. Lineage (GTDB taxonomy): Bacteria > JAJVIF01 > JAJVIF01 > JAGGVT01 > JAGGVT01 > JAGGVT01. Next base: position 6,499 of record JAGGVT010000103.1, read on the forward strand.
ATACCTGAATCCATCCGGGAAACATCATCTGGAATTATAACATATCATCAGGGAAAATTAATGATAGAAATTTCCACACAATGAGCAAACAATTTATGCTCAATCCAAGTCAAACAAGAGAAAGAATCACTTAATTGCATTGATAAGTTTATGCATTAGTGTCCGGTTAAGTTAGAGACCAATAACAGTATTGCTGATTAATAGAGAATATACCGGCTTGTTGATATTTATCAGACATGAATCGTAAGTGAATATCGAATCGTTCTATCCGTAAAAATGGGCATTCCCCAATCATGGGGTACGTCCACATGAGGCTTCAAATCTGATGCAATCAATATACTATGCTGTAAACCCTTATTTATACTGTGTTTATTCACTTGGTTGGGACAGTCCCTTTTTTACTACCATTGTCGAATATTCTCAGTTATTTCTGTTTTCGTTCTATTTTAACCGGACAGTAGTGAAAAGAAAAAGCAAATCATTCGTAAAAGCGGCCTTTGGGATTACTACGAGGCGGATGAGAAATTCAATCATATAGGCGGACTTGATAATCTTAAAAAGTGGCTAACCAAAAGAGGGTCCGCGTTCAGTGAAAAAGCCCGTGAATACGGGCTGCCTGAACCGTGCGGATTACTTATGGTTGGCGTTCAGGGATGCGGGAAATCTCTAACCGCGAAAGCTGTCAGCTCACTTTGGGAACTTCCCTTGTTAAGGATCGACCTTGGCGCCTTGTCCAGTGGAATAATCGGAGGAGAATATCAGGCGCGCGATTAAAACAGCTGAAAGCGTGGCTCCATGCATATTATGGCTGGATGAAATTGAAAAAGGACTATCGGGAATAACATCATCGGATATCTCCGATGCCGGCACAACCGCGCGTGTGTTCGGAAGTTTCATCACGTGGCTGCAGGAGAAAAAAACTCCGGTGTTTGTGATTGCGACATCGAACGATATCGAAAAACTCCCGCCTGAAGTCCTTCGCAAGGGACGTTTCGATGAGATTTTCTTTATCGATTTACCTACGAATGATGAACGAATAGAAATTTTCAAAATTCATATCGAACTTATCGGACGTGACCCATCGAACTTTGATCTTGACATTCTTGCGGATAAAACCAAGGGATTTTCCGGCGCTGAAATCAAAGAGGCGATTATCGCCGGTATGTATGATTACTTCGGCGAGGAGCGCAAACTGGCAACTGAGTATATTACCAAAGCAATTGAGGAAACAATTCCGTTGAGCCAGACAATGTCGCAGAAGATTAACAAACTCAGGCCGTGGGCGGGAATCTGGAGCATTACTTCGACAAGCGCGAGCTGGACGCGTTGAAGGAGGGCGTTAAATCGATGAACACCAGCGGCGAGGAAACGGCGGTATTCGCAAGGCGCGCGTTCTGGCTTTTCATCAGATTCGTTCCCCTGTTGATTATCTTCCTCCTGTTAATGGGCCACGAATTCGAGTGCTCAAACGGTGCGATATTGCGGTTTTAGTGGAAAGATAGGAACAGTTACCTGTTTTATGTCATCGATAAACACTGGCAACTATGTTTAATTATTTACCTTGGATGCTGGCGTACGATTGGAATAATCACTTCTTCAAGATAATCAATCAACGGCATGAGCTCTTCCGGTGGATCTTCGCCAATTTCCCAGCCTTTGACAAACATTTTTATGTCGGGGGGCACAAGTGGCTCCTGATCAGGTGATTCAATTTCCAATCTAACATTGTTTGTAATGCCCAATTCATGAAAATATGCATAAACCAGACTTTCCTCCCCGTTAAACTCCTCAGCATTAAAAAGATAATCACCATTTTGCTGTATCAGATGAAACATAGGAATAACCAATTCTGATGGGATGTCAAATATATAAGTTTGTTGTTCATCATTGTCTCTGTAGAATGTATGATATGTTTCTA
>JAGGVT010000126.1 GCA_021157815.1 bacterium
GAAAAAGACCCATTGAAGATTGTAATTGTCCGCGATATGTGGCTTACAGGATTTGATGTTCCGTGCCTTCACACAATGTATGTAGATAAACCGATGCGCGGACATGGATTGATGCAGGCAATCGCAAGGGTTAATCGTGTGTTCAAGGATAAACCCGGCGGATTGATCGTGGATTATATCGGCATTGCAGATCAGTTGAAACAGGCTTTGTTGTCATATAGCAAAGGTGATCAAGGAGAGGTCGGTATTGATCAGGAAGAAGCGGTTGATGTTTTACTTACCAAGCATGAGATAATCCGGGCGATGTTCCACAAGTTCGATTACAGCGTGTACTTCACGGCATCCGAAAAGAAACGACTTGAGCTGATTCCATCTGCAATGGAGCATATTCTCCAACTGAAAGACGGCAAGAAGCGATTCATGCAGGCGGTTACTGAACTATCTCAGGCTTTCGCGCTTGCTGTCCCGCATGAACGGGCATTGGAAATTCGAGATGAAGTAGGGCTCTTCCAGACTATCCGGGCTGCTTTCGCGAAAACAACCCCGATTGATGGTAAAACACAGGAGGAACTTGATTTAACCGTTCGCCAGATAATATCGAAAGCAATAGCATCAGGCGGTGTTCTCGATATTTTCAAGGCTGCCGGATTGGATAAACCGGATATCTCAATTCTGTCGGATGAGTTCCTTGATGACATGAGAGGATTCCCACAGAAAAACCTCGCGGTTGAGGCTCTGGCAAAACTTCTCAAGGATGCAATCAAAACCAGATTCAAAACCAACGTGGTTAAAGATCGGGCATTTTCTGAGATGCTGGAAAAAGCAATGAAGCAATATCAGAATAGAGCAATCGAGGCAGCCCAGGTAATCGAGGAATTGATCGCACTGGCAAAGGATATTCGAGAAGCCGAAAAACGCGGTGAGGATATGGGACTTTCGGATGATGAAATCGCATTTTATGATGCCATTGCGCAGAATGAAAGCGCAAAAGATTTGCTTGGTGATAAGATACTCTTGGAAATGACTCACGTACTCGTTAAAAGAGTTAAAGCTAATATCAGCGTAGATTGGTCGGTTCGCCAGAGTGTCAGAGCAAAATTGCGCTTAATGGTGAAACGTATCCTAAAAGAATACGGTTATCCTCCTGATATGCAGAAACTTGCCACTGAACTTGTGCTTGAGCAGGCAGAGAAACTAACAGGTCATTGGCTCAAATCAGAAAAAATTTCTTAGAATTCGTTTTTTAATTTCATTTCTAAATTCCCCCGCGCATTCTGTCGGCGCGGTGAGGAATTCATTATCCGAACCGCATTCAAAGCCGATCCGACCCTAGGCTTGTGGATTAAAGCGATAGCGACCACAAGCCGTCCCACGACATCAAACACATTCATCCGTGTGAGGTCGTCGTGAGGGGCGAAGTCGGGAACATTTTTAAGGATTGAAATGTAGGATAAGCAAGACCAGAAGCGGAGTTCCATAATAAGTAACCCCTACTTAAGGTTTACATAGGGTTAAGTACACCCAAATATTGGGAATATGAGAGATATTTGACTTAGTCTATGGTATCCTTGAAATAGTTTCGGAGGTTGGAGAGCATGTCCCACCATTCACTCCCGGTGACTGTGTGCAGGCTCAGGGAGCGTTTTTTTCGCCTTTCACCAATATCACAATTCTATGTTAAAATTGCATGAACTTCCATGAAGGCAGGATATGGGTAAATTCAAGCTAAACTACACTCAAATCAAGAAGCTCATCGAGCTGAACCATTTTAAGGACAACGTGTCCAAACTCGATGATTTCTTCATTGGCATCCGAGGCGCTGTGCCGTCTGATGGCGATTCATGGCGTACATTGCAGACAAGTGTCGAATTGACCATTAAACCCGTTGATTACATCCACTACAACTGCACGATTATTCAGGTTCACAAATCGAAACTTGCGGCATTCAGAGCGACAACGCTGCCGGGAAAGCATTATGTCGATTCGCCGATCAATCCAAAAGGGGCGGCAAGACTGCTGGAGGGTCGCCATGTTTTTCGGCAGGGGTATCATAAAGCGAGTGACCCGAACAAGCGTTATCCCGCTTTCAGGCAGAATGCCACTTTTCCGCTTCTAAGAGATACAAACAAGAATTTGAAATTCGACTGGGATGACTCCGATTTCCTTTCTTTCACAAAAAGCGCCGGGATTAATATTCATTACGGCACTGGAACTCAAATAGGCAGGTGGTCGGCAGGATGCCATGTGGTTAATACCGACAGTGCACTTGAAAAATGGAACACATTCAGGACACGGGTATATGCCGGCAAACCAGACATATCGAAGAAACACATGCACTATCTTTTCAACGCCGATTATGTAATGGATTTTATAAAAACGCCATCATCTGACATGTGGAAAAAACAACGCTGGTTGTGGGGTTCAAGCGGTAAGTTTGTGACGGGAATCCAGAAGGAATTTCTTGAACTTGGATACAATGTCGGCGCGGCTGATGGCTCATTTGGCCCTGCTACCATGACAAAGGGAGTTATTCAGTATCGGAGAATCAATTTCGATGCTGACAGTGTCAACGGCGTGGTTGATATTCCAATGTGGAATCACCTGTTCAGCGATGATGCGCTTCCCAACGAATAGGTCCCACATCACTCCCCTCAACACTTTGTTTAGACCGGAGACATGGTGTACACATGTTGGGTCTGTTGAAAAAAAACATTGGGCGTAAACTTTAAGTGCGAACCTTGTTTTCGCCCACTAGTGGGTTGCACTGCATTTATGCCTAACCCTCTGGGCGAACACAAGGTTCGCCTCTACATTAGCACTTTTTCAACAAGCCCATGTGGGGGGGAAAACCATTTATGATATACTCATGCGTTATTTTTCTGATTTTTTAACAAGAGCATAAAGGCATGAAGCGCGGCAGGAAAGTAAAAAAAATTTGCGTAATCCGCATGAGTTCACTTGGCGATATCATTCAGGCATCCGCTGCTCTTCGCGCTGTTAGAAACAAATATCCTGACGCTGAGATCACTTTTGTTGTTGCGAAAGGCTTTGAGATTCCGGTTCTAAATTCGCCGATTATCGATAACCTTGTGGTTTATAATCGTGGCGGTAAAAACCTTTCTAATTTCAACAAGCTAATCAGCCTCATATTCAAACTCTTCAGAAATCGATTTGATATATTAATAGACCTTCATTATAACAGGCGCTCAAGAATCATCAGTTTCCTCGCCATGCCGAGGCGACGAACTCCAGTACTTGGCAATTACTTAAAGTATTCAAATCTTGAACGCCATGAATTGTTCCTGAATCGAGTCGGTATTGACTCTACTCTGCCGCCAATGGAATTCTGGTCAGGGGAGGATGATGTACATTTCGCCGGTGAATTTTTAAAACGAGCGCGGATTGAGCCGGATGATTTTCTTGTGGGTTTAAATCCTGGTGTTAACTGGACAACGAAATCCTGGCCTGAGGATTATTTAGCGCGGGTTGGCGATTATTTTTCACAGGTTCACGGCGCGAAAACAATTGTCTTTGGCGGACCGGATGACAGGAAAAAAGCTGTCAACGTTTACAAAAAGATGGAGAGAAAACCAGTGCTTGCCGCTGGTCGTGCATCATTCCTCGAAACGGGCGAACTGATTCGACGATGCAATCTGTTCATAACAGGCGATACCGGTTTGATGCATCTTGCGCGTGGAGTGAATGTGCCGATTGTCGCGATTTTCGGAGGAACTGATCCGTGGCGTCACACCGCGCCGTTGCCTGGCAACATGCGTGTAATTCGCGATGATGAATGCCAGCCTCCATGTTACAAATATCATTGCCCGAAAAAAACGCGAGCCTGCCTGTGGGCGGTTACTCCGGAAATGGTCATTAAGGAAGCCGAGAATCTTCTCAATCTGAAATCATACTCGGACGATACGGATTAAATTCGCTTGAATATTGTTTGGAAACCTCGATTAAATCATCAGGCGACTTCTGTTCTTATCTCATCATTTTGCAGTGAAGAGAATATTTTATCCGATATCTTTCGAATCGCTTTTGCTGATGACGATTTGGGGAACAACGATATATATGGTTCACCGGTGTTTATCGCTTTCAGGAATCCGACCGCATGATTGGGAATAAATCCAAGAACCGGCATTTTGGCTTTCAAATCCCGCACCGTTTTCTCTGCAATCTCGCCGGCGTGGTGGACATGATTAAATACAACACTGCATTTGTTGATGTTGATGCGGGTTCCACTAAACACCTGTGAAATCAGGTCCAGATTGTAAAGCGACGGCAGGTCAAGTGTTGCGACAAATACAATGGCATCGGAAATTTCGAAAAGTTCAAGTGTCGCTTCGCTGAGCCCATAACCGGCATCGATCACAGCATAATTAGCCACCGGGCAAACATTGGTGCGTATGAAATGAACAGCATCCGCATTCATCTTTTCCATGTCCGCGATTCCAGCAACGGTTGGAATGGTTTTCAGGCCTGATGGGAGCGTTTCTATAAATTTCTGAACATTTTCACTTGTAATGGAATCAAGATCCTCAATCATCATGAAGGGAAGTGTTTTTCTTGTCGTAAGATTAAGCCCGGGTTTGATGCCGGAGAAATAATTGGATGTCTCAAGGAGAATAACTGATTTATCCGACTCAACAAACGACAACGCTGAATTTATCGCGAGTGTTGTTGTGCCGCTTCCACCCCTTACACCGCAGAATGTGATTATCTTCGTGGACATCTGTGAACCAAACAGATTTCGCCCTTTGATTAGAGCATCCACCTCGACTCTTATTCTGTCCGGTGTTAACGGCTTGATTAAGAAATCGCATGAACCAGCGTTATTAAATATTATTTTTGCTTCCGGGTCATTGTCATGCAGAATTACCAGTGTTGGGATACGGCTGGTCGATGAATTGGCTCGCATTGTTTTAACTATCTCGTGATTTGAGTGTTTTTCCGTGTCCCCATCAAGCACCACAATATCCGGAGCGTTTGTGAACACCTCTGCCAGTGTTTCAGACGGTGAATTGGTAATCTGAAGTCGATAGTCATCGTTATTAAAAACAGCCTGGAATACTTCCTTAACATCCATACTGTTATCAGCTAGTAATATATTTCTCTTGCTCAAGTCTATCCCTCACTACTTCTGATTTAAACCACTAAAAAGCACGGTTGATTTGCAAAAACGAAATCAAATTACGCTGCTTCAAATCTGATTTTTAAGCCTGCGAGCGATCGTTTTTTCTCAAGGGTTCCCAATTTGCCACCCTTTAGTTCCAACGCGGCCCATGCGTTCTTTACCGGTTTTAAGAACTTTCCCGGTGAAACATCCTTCTCTTCATGGACAACATTTCCCATACGGTCAATAAAGACAATGTCCAAAGCAAAGCGCATATTCAATGTATGCACCTGATTGCAGGGAATAATCAACAACGCCTCATTGTCATTCATGCCAGGTCGAAACATCAGCCCCATGAGCCTTGTTATGAAACTGGCGGCAAGACTACAGTTATCCGCGATGACCTCGCCTGTTTCATCAAGGATGACGTTATATTTTTTATGTTTGTCGAAAGTCAAAACCATTGTTCTCTTATAAGGATTAGCTTGCGCCACCGCCAAGTTCTGATATCACGCTGATTACCGCAGGACCGAGAAGCACAATCAGCAGTGCCGGAAGGACGAAGAAAACAAGTACGAAAGACATTTTCAACGGCGCTTTCTGAGCGGTTTCCTCAGCTCGCTGCCTGCGTTTTTGGCGCATCTGATCAGCCTGCACTCTTAATATATTACCGATGCTCACACCCAGTTTGTCAGCTTGAACAAGAGTGCTGATAAATTGAGAAAGGTCAGGGCAATCCGCTCGAGTTGCCATATCCCTCATTGCATCTCGCCTTGTTCTACCCAGCCTGATTTCATAAATAGTCCGTGCGAATTCATAGCTGAGCGGTCCTCCTGTTTTCTCAACCACCTTGCTAAGCGCCATATCAAAGCCAAGTCCCGCTTCAACCGAAATAGTCAACAGGTCGAGAGCATCAGGAAGCCCCCTTGTGATTTCATCTCTCCTGGCGCCGACCTTGCTTGACAACCAGACATTCGGCATCATGTATCCAAGAATACCGGCAAACAGAGCAAGTCCAACACCTTTCAACGGGCCAAGTTTATCCACAATGCCAATAGATAAAATTATCGCCGGAAGTGCTATTGCCATGATCACCTGGAAACCGACAATTGCCGCGGGATTTGTCTTCATCCCGGCTGATGTGAGCTTCCTCTGGGTGGAATTAATCACCTCAACAGGAGTTATCATTCGAGCGAGCCGTCCCATGTTGTCCGCAATCGGCTTGATAATACGCTCGCTGAACGGTTTGCTTAATTCCAGTTCGGTCAGGTCAATGGTTTCGGGATTATGCGCCATTGAACGCAGTTTATCCTGTATCACGTTCGGGTCCGAAACTGGCATAAACGCAAACACCAAGGCAGCAATGAATCCAAAAACCACTATCGCTATTACTATTGTTATCAGGTCCATTTATCTTGACCTCATTAAGTTATTTTTCGAATAATATATCCAAAATTAGTTTTAAACTTTTATTTCGACAATCTTCTTTATGAAGAACCCGCCAATCATCTGAAGAACAAACGCCACACCGAGCATCATCTTCCCAAGCGTTGTGGTAACAAGCGGCGACATGAAATCAGGCGCCATTCCATAGATGCCAAGGCCGATAGCCGGCGGCAGCAGAGTCAGGATGATTCCCTGCAGTTTGCCCTGTGCTGTAAGAGTGCTTATTTCACCCTTGATTTTTATTCGCTCACGAATCGTATGCACAATCTTCTCAAGAATTTCGCTGAGGTTTCCACCTATCTGCCTTTGGATTTTCACCGCGGTGATAACCAGGTCGAAGTCCTCGGACGGCACCCTTTCTGTTATGCCATCCAAAGCATCCTCCAGATTCATTCCCAGGTTTGTTTCCTTGAGTACGCGTGAGAACTCCTCAGATATTGGCTTTGGAGCTTCTTTTGCGACAAGTTCCAAACCCTGAAGAAATGAATATCCGGCTTTAAGCGAATTGGAAATAAGAACAAGAGCATCGACAAGCTGGTTATCTATGTTCTTGATTCGTCGAACCTGGCGGATTTTCACATACGTTCTCGGGACAAAAGCCCCGACAGCTGATGCCAGCAATCCAAACAGAATCTGCCCGGTCACCATGAACGCGATTAATCCTGGCGCAATTATCATTATCATGTACAATCCAAGATATTCCGAGTAGCGAAGTGAGATATCCGCTTTCTGAAATTCAAGAATCATCTTTTGAAAGAACGATCTTTTCTGGAAAATACGCGTATCGATTTGCGAGAAGATGTCGTCCATTTTGGTTGTTTTCTTGGAAACATGGACAGAGCCATCACCGCCTTCCATTACAGCTTCCGCATTTTCCTTGAATGATTTCAGGCGTCCCTCCACAACACTACGCTGTCCGCCTCCAATTGCGGAATATACACCCCAGACTATTCCGCCAACCGCTATAAATACCGCTATTGATATAAATATGAGTTCCATGGCAACTCCCTGATTTCAAATTAAGATTTATATATTCATCCCCTCAGGCGGGAAGAAAATTTCGCGACTCATTTCGATTCCCATCGAATCAAACTTCTCGATAAACTTGGGCAGGATTCCTGTTGGTTTGTGATGCCCTATCGCCTTGTCATCAGCAAAACCAGTCTGCTTATAGATAAAAATATCCTGGAGAGTGATCTTATCATCTTCCATTCCAACAACTTCGGTGATGTTCACAATTTTACGAGTGCCATCTCGAAGTCTGTTCTGCTGAACAATAAGATCCATCGCGCTTGAAATCTGCTCTCTGATCGCCCTGACAGGCAGGTCCATACCCGCCATAAGAACCATCGTTTCAAGACGGCTGAGAGTATCTCTCGGCGAATTTGCGTGCGCGGTTGTCAGTGAACCGTCATGGCCGGTGTTCATTGCCTGAAGCATATCAAGAGCTTCTCCTGACCTGCACTCTCCAATAATGATTCTATCCGGTCTCATTCGAAGACTGTTTTTTACAAGGTCACGAATTGTAACCTGTCCCTTGCCCTCAATATTCGGAGGCCTGCTTTCGAGTGTTACAACATGATCCTGTTTCAGCTGCAGTTCCGCCGCATCCTCGATAGTAACGACGCGGTCAGTTTTCGGAATAAACGAACTTAGAACGTTCAGAGTGGTTGTTTTGCCGCTTCCGGTACCGCCCGCGACGATTATATTAAGTTTCGCCTCAACACATGCCCTGAGAAATTCAGCTATCTCCTCAGTCAACGTGCCAAAGGAAATAAGGTCTTCCACCAAGAATGGATCAGCTGAGAATTTTCGAATGGTAATTGTCGGTCCCACAAGGCTCAATGGAGGAATAATCGCATTAACACGACTTCCATCCGGAAGGCGAGCGTCAACCATTGGCGTGGATTCGTCAATTCGACGTCCAATCGGAGAGACAATTTTCTCAATTATTCTCATCACATGGTTGTCATCCACAAAAATGCGATCCGACAATGTCAGTTTTCCCTTGCGCTCAACGTAAACCTGAAAAGGACCGTTAACCATAACCTCGGTAACATCTGGATCGTCAAGAAGAGTTTGTATGGGGCCGTAACCAAGAACCTCATCAAGAAGGTCCTTGATAATCAGTTCACGATCACCTCTGGACAACGGCTTGTCAACGTGCGACATTTTATCTGAGATAATGCTTGAAACCGTGTTGCGTACAAGCTCGGGATTGTCCTTGTTGTCGAGAAGACCCGGATCAACCTCCTCGATTATTTCCTCATGGATTTTACGTTTTATCTCGCCAAAAGGATCAGTTCGGACACTAACCGCCCGACCACGTGAATCAGTTCGAGTCTCACCCTCAAGTTGGGTTTCCGTTTCAGAACGCATTCGATCCATTAATGACATAAAAATCCCTCTAGAAAAATGATTTCAACAGTCCATAAAGCGGATTACGTCCGCTTAAATATCCATAATTAATATCGAACGAATAGCCTGATGAAGTTCCTGACAATTTCGAAAATGGCATGCGTTATTGGTGTCTGCATCGTTTTTGTCGATATTCCATATACATGAATTAAAATGATTTGATAGAATTAATTTAGTTTTTATATTTCGGAGGTTTGATATGCGTCGTCAATTAATCTGTGCAAACTGGAAAATGAACCACTCTCTTCAGGACGGAATGGATTTTTTCCTGAAACTTGAATCAATTGATTACAACAATCCACAGTCGGATGCTGTTGTTTTTCCGGCTTTTCCGTTAATACAGCCATTATCAACAATTGGAGCGAAAATCGGCATACCCATTGGAGGACAGAATCTCAATGAGAACGAAAGCGGCGCCTATACCGGTGAGGTTTCAGCATCCATGTTGGCAAGCTGCGGAGCATCCTGGGTGATTATCGGGCACTCCGAACGCAGGGATATCTTTGGCGAATCAAATGAACTCATCGCGAAAAAAATAATCGCGGCATTGAGTGGAAACCTGAATGTCATCCTGTGTGTCGGAGAACATCTCGAAACACGCGAGGATGGCAAAACCACCGAATTCGTTCAAAATCAACTCGCAATTAATCTTGATTCCATTTCACCTGATGATATGGAAAAAATAACCATAGCGTATGAGCCTATATGGGCGATCGGCACCGGGCTGGCATCAAAACCCGAGGACGCCGAGGAGATAATGTCGTTTATTCGAAACTGGCTTGAGGAGAAATTCAACACTGATATAGCGGATAAAACCAGGATTTTATATGGCGGCAGTGTCAAACCGGACAACATGTCGGGATATGCAGCCATGAAAAATATAGATGGCGCACTTGTCGGCGGCGCCAGTTTGGATGCTGAATCGTTTTGGGGAATAATCAAAGCGGTGAGTTAACTAATTAGGAAAGGTCCCAGGAAATAAGGTAAAATATAGATTGCGTTAGAACAGGATTCCAAGTTGACAAAACCACCAGAATACGGTACTTTGCCATTCTGAAAGTAACACCTTTCAACTCACCTCTTGATGCTATCAAGGCATTAATAGTAAGGATTTAATACAGGAAAAATGAAATTCAAGAATCAATTATATTACGGTGATAACCTGGATATTCTACGCCGTTATATTAAGGATGAAACGGTTGATTTGGTTTACCTTGACCCGCCATTCAAGAGCAGTCGAGATTACAATATACTATTTGAAGAACGGAATGGAACAGGCTCAAAAGCACAAATAAAGGCGTTTGAGGATACATGGTATTGGAATCAGGAGGCTGAGGAAGCTTATCTGGAAATAGTTGAAAGCGGGCACACTCGAGTATCACAGGCAATGCAGGCGTTTCGCACTTTTCTTGGCGAATCAGATATGATGGCTTACATGGCGATGATTGCGCCTCGCTTGGTGGAGTTAAAACGCGTCTTGAAACCCAGTGGTTCGATTTATTTGCATTGCGACCCAACAGCGAGTCATTATCTAAAGATGCTTATGGATGCTGTTTTTGGTGCGATATGCTTTCGTAATGAGATTATATGGCGTAGGACACCATTCAGTGGTAGCAGCAAGGCCCGAGCCAAGCAATTGCCTAGAAGCCATGACTCGTTGCTCTTTTACTCCAAGGGTGAAAGCTGGACTTGGGAACCACCAACCGAACCGTATAGCGAAGATTATATAAAACGATTTAAGTGGAAAGATAAAAGGGGATACTATCGCAAGACTTTACTGAAGACATACAGCGAGAAAACGCTAAATCGGCTACGCCGCGAGGATCGTCTTATCAAGCCGACTAAACCCGGAGCAATGTACTCATACAAACAGTATCTCGAGGAAAGTAGCGGGGAGCGACAAATTGACGATGTCTGGTGCGATATAAATATGATTAACCCAGTTGCCAAAGAACGGCTTGGTTATCCAACTCAAAAGCCTGAAGCGCTTCTGGAGCGAATTCTAAAAGCAAGTAGCAATAAGGGTGATATTATCCTTGATCCATTCTGCGGTTGCGGCACAACTGTTGCGGTCGCGCAAAAACTTGAAAGAAACTGGATTGGAATTGATATTACGCATATTGCGATTGCCCTGATAAAACACAGGCTGGAAGATATGTTTGGCAGAAAATCTGAATACAATACTTTAGGAGAACCGGTTACAACTTCTGGAGCCAAGGAACTTGCAGGAGAAGATTCATATCAATTCCAATGGTGGGCTTTGGGGCTTGTCGGCGCAAGGCCTGTTGAACAAAAAAAAGGTGCTGACAAAGGCATTGATGGCAGAATATTTTTTCATGAAGGCAGGGGTGATACAAAACAGATAATATTTTCTGTCAAGGCAGGCAAAGTATCTGTCGCACACATACGGGATTTAAGAGGAGTAGTAGAACGTGAAAAAGCGCAGATAGGCGTTTTTATTACAATGAAAAAGCCAACTAAACAAATGATTACAGAAGCTGCAAGCGCTGGTATTTACAAATCACCTTGGGGAAAACATCCTGTAATTCAGATATTGACGATAAGTGAAATACTGAAAGGCAAACCTGTTGATTATCCGCGTGTTGCTGGCACTGACAGAACATTTAAAAAGGCTCAGAAAGTCGATAATGACAATGGCGAACCTCAGAATTTGGATTTTCAGTAGGAATTTGCCTAAAGAATTTCATTTATTAGTTAATGCTCGTCCTTGTACCTGATACCAATCTATGATATATTCTAATTGGATTTGGCTTTAAAATACTCTTTAGGAGTAACCCCCATGAAAAAAGCTATACTCCTTATAGCGTTGCCATGTATTTTGATTATTTTCCTGGCGGGATGTAACGGGGTTGAGCAGGATGACCCCACATCAAACCCCCTTCCAGGAAGCGGCACGGAAAATCCATCAATCTATGATGATATTGATGCGAACTACGCATTGGATATTATCAATCCTTTCAGAGATCCGCCGCCAAATATTCCTATTGAGGACCCCGTATGGGAACCGGTTTTTGACAGCTTTACCGACAAAATGACATGTATTGGTGAGGGTTGCATGTCTTTTGAACTGAAAGAATTTGACATTGAGGCGCAAACGGCAACATTCAAGGGTACTTTCTTTAATTTTAACGCTGACAAATCAGATGAACTGACAATATTTCTACTGTTCACGGATTTAGCAAATGGAATTATACCTGTAACTCCCGATGGCATAATGAAACTGGATGAGTTCGATACGGTCGCATATCCGTTCTTTGCGTTCAATCATGACGAGAACGAGAAACTTAATATTCCAGAATCGATGTATCTCTATTTTGAACGTGAATTTTCAATCCATCTTGAGATTGGATCGGATTTCTATGCAGGACACACACTGGTTCCGTTTAAGAACATACATGATTTAAGCAATTACACAATCGAACTATCCGATCCCGCAAAGGACAAGAACACCAGCGATTACGATTCCGACGGCAGAACCGGCGATAGTTCAGGCTCAAGTTCCGGTGAACCAGGTGCAGCAAATCCCAGTGACAATCCTCCCGGATGCAACCGGCCGGGACTTTCCGGACTTGGTGGTTAATACATAAATGCATGAATACCGATAAAACCTCACTCATCCAGAGTGAGGTTTTTTGTGTGCTATGAATATAAGCAGAGAGTTTGGGAAGCTGTATAGAAAAGTTGGTATCTCCAATTTTTAAATGGATTCCCGCTTTCGAGCATATCGGGAAAGCATATTGATTTTCAAAAATACCATTTTCTTGGTGACTCTCGGGTGCCGCCCACACATCACGTCTTTTTGTGATTTGTGGGTGAAATGCGTAACTTCGCAATATGTCACCCAGCGTTTTGAATCAAATTGACGCCTTTCCCGACAGACTTGAAAGCGGAAATGACTAGTTAATTGACGAATAATGATTTCAGCGACCAATTTTGATTTTTATCCTTGGCCAATAAAATGCAACGGCTTCTCCGACGCCCTCTTTAACCCCATAAGTGCTAAGTTAAACTTTTCGTTGCCAGGTAGTATTCACTCAATCCCCGACTGATGCATCATCAGAGCCCCGAACGTTAGTGAGGGGTAACCTCGAAGCTGCTATAAACCTTGCTTACCCCTCACTAACGTTTGGGGCTCTGATTTCAATGTCCGGCTTTACAGTTCATTGCGATTTTACAGTAGTTTAAA
>JAGGVT010000030.1 GCA_021157815.1 bacterium
CCGCCAGCCTTCCTGACCTCCGGTTTCTCCTCGACTTTCGCCTGATGCCCTTTCGTCAACCGTATCACTTTACCCAGAAACTGCTCGTAAACGTTGCCGAGAATTTCCGCCGGCATGAAACTAAACTCATACGGGCTTTCGGGATAATACAATCGCGCGAGTATTTCTTTTATGATTTTATCATCGATGCGAATATTCGGCGTAAGCGTGTCCTGAATCGATGCCCGTCCCGTTTCCTTCTTGAAATGAAACAAACCGGAGTTGTACTTATCATCAGCATTGCGGAATACATTAACAAGCTTTTTGTAGATGCCCGTACCCGCGCAAAGATTCTGCAATTGCGAATAATCCTCGATTCCCCTGTCCTCACACATGCGAAGGAAGATAATCCGGTCGATTGTCCTTTGGACAGCGAAATTAATTCCGCGGATATCTATTGCCGGATTCCTCAGCGCGATATTCCGTGCCAGCGCCTCGCGCCATTTCTCAATTTCCTTCAAAAACTCGGTGTCAACCTCCGATGTCCCCCGCTTGCCTTTTTTCGATTCGACATACTTGTCAAAGGAACCTTTCAGGATGGCGTCCCGCGAGAACACCGATTCTATTTCATCCCATTTATCAATATATTCCCGAAACGTGTAATACTTGATTCGCGCTTGCGATGGCTTGTCATTCTTTTTGGGGCGAATCCTGCAATCGTAAACCGCCATCTCTTCAAAGTCGGTCAGAATGGAAAGCGGAAGTTTCCCGCTCCAGCCGTATCGTCGCAGTTGGTAAGCCGGATGTATTTCGTGTTTAACATCGACAGACGGCTTTTTCGTTTCCAGAAAGAATTTAGGTTTGCCCGCGATAGTGAAGCAATAATCAGGCGCTTTGGTAGTGAGACCGACTTTGAGGGGAAATTCCTGTTTGACATCACGATACGGTATCGCGTAACCCGCCTCGTTTGTCATATCCCATCCAAGCGCTTTCCAGAATGGGTTGACAAAATCCGATCGCAGCTGCGTTTCGTTATAAGCGGCGCTTTTGAGGTTATCGATATCCCGCTCGAAAATCTCAATCAACTCTTCGATTATTTTAGGCGCATTGGGCATTTGGATAAATCATATACGAGAAACGGGGAGTGTCAAGTGCGTGAATCTCCGGGCATTAAATTTATTAGCGGATTATAAAATCGTATATCAAAGGGACACCCGTGGTGCCAGCCGTAGTGCCAGCCGTGGTGCCACTGGATGTTTATTAGTTCTGAGACAGTTTCCTTATTAGCCCACTAGTGGGTCGCCCCTACATTAGCGCTTTTTCAACAAGCCATTTCGCTCGGCTGACAGATAAACCGGATTTCTGATATACTTTTTCTGTGGAAATGGATTTTACCGGCAACCTCAAAATACGCAAGTTATTAACAATGTGAATATCTTTTGGAAAGCATTTTCTTGACACTTCACTAATTCTGATTAAATAATCATGTAATATTTATTTTGCGTGTGATGTGATTACGAATGAATGAGAATGAAGAAAAAGCAAAAACCCCACCTTTTTCCCAGGCGGCTGAGGAAGCGCTTCTTGGAGCAGTTTTGCTTGAAAGTGATGTCATGGCCGATATCGTGGATATCGTTGGTTCAAGTGATTTCTACCGGCCACAGAATAAAAAGATATTCGAGCATCTCACAAAAATGTGGGAGAACCGTGAACCAATAGATATAATCACTCTTCAGGAAAGCCTAAAAGAGAAAAAGACGCTAATCAAAGTAGGCGGCGCCGTTTATCTGGACCAGCTATTCGATAACGTTCCCTCAAGCCAGAACGCGAAACGATACGCCGGTATTGTTCACAAGATGGCGCTAAGGCGCGAGATTGCCAACCTTGGCCAAAATCTGATAGACCTTGCGGTGGATTCACCTGAGACATCGGAGAAAATCATGGACGTTGTCGGGCAGAAGTTTTTCAGCCTTACCCAGCTGGAGAGCGTAAAAGACAATGTCAAGATGAAAGAGATGATTGTTGAACTCCAGGAAAACATCGAAAGGTTGATGAAGGACAAAGGCTATTCAGGTTTGGAGACCGGATTCAGAAGACTTGACAATATGCTTGGTGGTTTTCAAAAATCGGATTTCATCATTTTAGCAGCGCGACCATCGGTGGGTAAAACAGCGATGGCTTTGAATATCCTTGAGGAGGTAACTCGAAACGGTGGCCATGTTCTTTTCTTCTCGCTTGAGATGTCCGCTCAACAGCTGGCAATGAGATTGCTTACATCAATCAGCGGAATAAACTCACAGAGAATACGTCGAGGAAATATAACCCGGGATGTCATGGATGAAAATATCATGCCGGCTTTGGCAATAATGGATGGCATGAATATCACTTTCAATGAAAATGCGACTATCTCACCTCTTGGAATCAGGTCTGAGGCGAGAAAGTGCATGTTGAAAAGCGAAAACAAAATTGACCTTGTGATTATCGATTACATACAGCTTATCTCATCTTATTCTGCACGGCGCCAGGATAATCGTGTTCAGGAGGTAAGTGACATATCCAGAGCTTTGAAATCGCTTGGGCGTGAACTTAATGTTCCGATATTGGCGTTGAGCCAGTTAAGCAGAGCATCGGAAAAGGAAAACCGCGAGCCTGTACTGAGCGATTTAAGAGAGTCAGGCGCGCTTGAGCAGGATTCTGACGTTGTTATGTTTCTTCATCGCGTAACACCAAGGGCAAAAAAGAAAAAACCGGGTGAAGCGCAGGATGTCCAGGAAGAAGAGCCGAAAATCCTCGATATGAAACTGATTGTCGCCAAGCACAGGAACGGGCCTACTGGGGTTATAAAAATGAAATTTGAAAAAAGGCGCACAAAATTCTTTGTTGAGACTCAGGAACAAGAGGATGTTTTTGTGGATGATGTTCCCGGTATGGACAGCGATATTGATGATTCCAGCACTGACCAAATCGATGAATACGAGTTTTAATTAGAACAAGAAATATTGAAAATCCAAAATCAGAGGCATGGAAAATGAGAATTCTGGTAATAGGTTCAGGCGGTCGTGAACACACTATCGGATGGGCGCTGCATAACGATCCGGCGGTAAGCAAAGTGTTTTTCGGGCCCGGCAACGGCGGCACATCATTGATCGGAATCAACCTTCCGAATGTCAATCCAATGGATTTCAATTCAATAGTCGATGCTGTTGAATCCAATGAGATTGGCATGGTTGTCTGCGGCCCTGAGGATCCACTCGCAGCTGGCATCTATGATTACCTGATGAAGAAAGGTATCGCCTCGATTGGGCCATCACAAAAAGGCGCGCAGCTTGAGGGATCAAAAATCTTTGCCAAAGAGTTTTTGTTCAACATGAATATTCCAACCGCTGATTACAGGGAATTTTCAGACCCACAGGCGGCTTATGATTACATCAATGATATAAACTGGGAACCTGTAATCAAATGCGATGGCCTTGCCGCGGGAAAGGGTGTTTTGCTTCCCGAATCTAAAGATGACGCGAGGCAGGTTGTAAAAGAGATTCTGGTCGATGGCAAATTCAAAGGCGCTGGCAGGAAAATAATAATCGAAAAGCGTATCTCCGGTTTTGAAACAACGCTTTTAAGTTTTGTGGATGGCGAAACAATACTTCCAATGCTTTTCAGCCAGGACTACAAACGCGCGCATGAGAATAATGAGGGATTAAACACAGGCGGAATGGGTTGCCTGTGCCCGAGTCCGCGAATTGATAATGAGCTGAGGGAGCAGATTATAACGGAAATAGTCGAGCCGACATCAAAAGGCTTGAAGGAATATTCAATACCGTATAAAGGTATATTGTATTTCGGATTGATGATTACCGATAAGGGGCCTCAGGTGCTCGAATTCAATGTAAGAATGGGAGATCCGGAAACGCAGGTTATCTTACCGCTTTTAAAAACTGGTTTGTCTGTTCCGCTCAATGCAATCAAGGACGGCAAACTGAATAAAACAAAACTGGAATGGCATGATGGCGCAGCTGTTGGCGTGGTGCTGGCATCGGATGGCTATCCCGGCTCATATAAAAAAGGCGTGCAAATCGATATGCTCAAACGATGGGATGAGCCGGAGGAAAATTTCATTGTGTTTCATGCCGGCACGAAACGTGAGGGCGAGCATTTGGTAACATCAGGAGGTCGATTAGTCTGCATGACCGCGCTGGGTGAGAATTTAAGAGAATGCCGTGATATGATTTACTCGCGAATAAATGAAATGAATCTGGAAGGCTTGTTTTATAGAAGCGATATTGCTGCGGAGTATGTTTAGCACCATGTTTTAGAGGATGTAGGATACGTTTTTAAAACTTGATGCCCCCACCCCAGCCCTCCCCGCGAGCTGGTAGGGAGAAAATAGTATTAATTGTTTGTGTTTGTATGGAATAGGCACAAGGTTTACACAATAAACATTTCCCCCCGCTCGCGGGGGGGTTAAGGGGGGGAGAGAAGTTACTTATGAACAACACACAAAAAACAATAGATGAAATCCGACACCGTAAATCAAACGGCGAGGTCTGCGTATTTACAAACGGATGTTTCGATATCCTTCACGCGGGGCATGTTCACATCCTGGAAAAGGCCAGCGAGATGGGCGATTTCCTTGTGCTGGGACTGAACTCGGATGAATCCGTTACACGGTTGAAAGGTAAAGGCCGTCCGGTGAACGATTTGTTTTCGCGCATCGCAGTTTTGGAAGCGATTCGATATGTAGATTACGTGCTGGTTTTCGAGGATGATACACCCCGTGAATTGATTCTTCAGATTCAACCCGACATACTTGTAAAGGGTGGAGATTACGAACCTGATATTGTTGTCGGGGGGGATATTGTTGAATCATCCGGTGGACGGGTCAAGATTGTGCCGCTTTTGGAGGGCTTTTCAACCAGCGATGTGATTCAGCAGCTATCTGAGAGCGATGAGGACGATACTGAATAAATGAGTTTAAAGTCGGATATTATTTTCTCAATCGATCCGGGAACCAGCAAAGTCGGATTAGCTGTCGTTGATTCGTCGGGTATGGTTATTCATAAAGAGATTCTAAAAAAAATCCAACTTCTTGAAGAAACATTAATCAGCTTAATTTCTTCACATAATCCTGATGTAATTATCCTTGGAAATGGCACAGGGAGCAAAAAAATTGGGGGATTTCTTGAGTCAAAATTCCATGAGATAATCCCCGTTGAACTGGTTGATGAAAGGAAATCAACTGAGGAGGCAAGAAAGGAGTATTATCAGCGCCATTCTCCAATAAGGCGATTTTTACTGACTGTTTCACATATACTGGGCGTTTCTGTTCCTGATTTTGATGATGATGTTGCTGTCATTCTGGCAAAACGTTATCTCAAAGCTAAATCAGGGCAAATCGGCGGCCAGCCGGATTGAATTAAAAAAGAGTGAAAAAAAGTTGCCAATATGGTAGAATTCCTGCTTAAAATTGGGGGTTAAGTTGTATTTAGTTTCGTTAATATTTTTGGGCATATCATGAAGATAAATGGGGTTTTGTGGCGATAATATATGTATTACAGGCACGGACATATTCGGGTCGGATTAACCCCGGTGTGGTGGTTTTGTGTCTGATTAATTTGTTATGGACTCTCCTCGCGGGGCGGAAAGAAAGGAGGTGAAAACAATTATTAATCCGCGAGTCCCGACAGGAGAAATGCCATAAATTTTATCAGTAGTTCGATTTAGGGAGTTATTCATAAGGCAACTTGGATTCTTATGAACCAGCCTCCTGAAAATCGAACAGAGTTAAATTCTGTAAGTTACTCCAAGGAGGCACAGTAATGAAGAAAGGTTTTATTTTCTTCGCTGCTATCCTGCTCGTTGGCGTTTTTTGCATCCCGGCATTTGCGGGTCCTTTCACAGACGTGCCAACTGACCATTGGGCATACGAAGCGATTGACAAGCTTCAGTCAGAAGGTTTTGTCGAGGGTTATCCCGACGGAACTTTCCGCGGCAAGCAGTCGTTCACTCGCTACGAAATGGCAATGGTAGTCGCACGCATGTGGGATCGCCTTGAGTCAATGATATCTTCACCAGCTCCCATGAAAGGTGATTTCTGCACAGAAGCAGACCTTGAGGAATACAAAGACCTCATTGACAACCTTATGAGTGAGTTTGAAGGTGAAATTGCTCGAATAAAAGGTGATGTTAACAAGGCTCACAGCCGTCTGGATGATGTCGAGAAACGTCTTGGCGCACTTGAGCGAATTCGCAGAAGCATCGAATGGTCCGGTCTCATGAGAGTCCGAATCGAATCAATCATCACGGACAACACCGACGTTTTCGGTGGTGGCACGTGGGGTGGATACTACGATGGTTTCTGGGATGACCTTGAAGGCCAGATTAACGAGCGATGCCCATCCGACCGCGCGGGTTTAATTACTCCGCTCGTAGGCGGATTTGGTACTACCCCGGGTCAGGGAACAAGTGATCCAGAGCTCGAGCAGCTTATTTTCCTCGCGCTCAACGCTAAACCATCCGACTACCTGGATGTTTATGTAAGTTTCCTGCAGATCGCCAGCTATCTTGATTCACCGATTGGCGATCCATTCCCGTCAAACCAGGCTCTCGTAATCGATGAAGCCTGGATGAACGCGGACCTCATGAACCTTCTCGGCTGGGAAGCCGATGAGGTTTTCAACCGATTCAATTTGCTCTTCGGACGCATTTATGGTCGTGTTGGAGAATATGGTCTGATGTTCGACAACGGCTTTGAAAGCCGTCCGGGATTCTTCTTTGATCTCGGTGGCGACCGTCTTGATATCCAGCTTCTGCTTGCACAGAATTCACGAATCGGTGAGGCCGAGGGCCTCGGCGTTTTCCGCGCCGCATACGGATTCGGTGATTCACGCAGCATGAGGCTTGAGCGAGACTATTTCGCCAAGGTAGGTCTTAACGTACTCGCCAGCGGTGTTGGCGACGAGGACGGTTACGGTATCGATCTCAATACAGAGATCCTTGCCTATGACTGGTTCTCACTGCTCAGATTTGAGTACCTCTTCCTTAATCAGGACCAACTCGGCCTTAATATTGAGGATTGGTATGGCGATGACTACTCCAACAGCTTCATCGTTGGCGTTGACATCTTCAATGATGGCAATTTGAAGGCAAATGTTGCCTATGCAGATATCGGTCTTGCGCCAGGATTCTCAAGCGTTGACAACAATCCTTTCGAGGAATTCGACGCGATGTGGACTGGAATCGGAACCAATATTGGTTATGGATATGAATCAGGAATCAACATGTTCCCGGTTAACTTCCAAGGTGTTGGATTCGATGTCGAGTACACATGGTTTGAGAAACTGTATTCTCACCTGGCTATCTATGACGGACAAACTCAGGCAGAGGATGACCTTCCGGTCGTCATTCGCCTGAACCTCCGTTATCCTCTCTCTGAGAGTTCCGATATTGCTCTTGAGTACATCCACGCTGGTATCGACTACGACACCATCGCGAAACTCAGGGGCGAATTCCTGGTCAGGTTCTAAACGACCCGGCCGGTTTTTTCCATCCGTTCGCGGATGGGCACTGTCGAAAGACAGACTGGACTTATAGCCTTAGGAATTACTTTAACTCTGCCAACAATCCCTCCGGGAGCAATCTCGGGGGGATTTTCTTTTTGATTATTACCAATTGAAAATTGATTCTATCTGTCGGAAATGGTGTATTCCTAATTCATTGCTCCATATCCTTGGCTATGGTAATATTTTTCTTTAATCACTTCATATTTCGGATAACATTATGGCTAATATGCTTCCTTGTGATTTGGGACCTGAAACCATAAGTCCCTGGGAAAGAAAACTATTCTATAGGTTTAAAGAAGAACTTCCTGATAACGTTTATGTTATACATTCCTTAAAAGATCGAACGCACACTGATAAAAGATGGGGTGAGGCTGATTTTGTCATAGTATCCACAAAGGGCATCTATGTAATTGAAGTCAAAGGAGGTGGTGTTTCATGTAAAGATGGTAGTTGGATTTATACCGATCGTAAGGGAAATTCTTATCCAAAGAGTGAAAGCCCCTGGGACCAGGCAAGCAAGTCGATGTTATCCGTGCAAAAAGAGATTGAATCTAAAAACAAAAATAATAAAGGATTTGTTTATGGATATGGCGTCATTATGCCTGATGAGCGCTCCATCCCGGATAGCATGGAGATCATCATTGATGTTCTACTGGATAAAGACAATCTGGATAAAAGTATGAAAGATTATCTTAGTGTAATTGAAGATTACTGGGTTGGTGAATTTAGAACTAAGCGAAAACGTGTGCCTCGTACAATTTCCAATCGTGAGATAATTTTTATTCGCAAGATTCTACGCCCAGATTTTGACTCGACATTTACTTTGAAATCGAGATTTGACGTAGCAGAAAGACAGCTTATTGAGTGGACAAAAGAGCAGCAGGAGACAATGAAGGGTTTAGAAAATAATGAACGTTCGATTATTACAGGTGCTGCAGGTACTGGTAAAACCATCCTTGCATTTGACAAAGCAGTCAGTGCTGCAAGAAAAGGGAATAGTGTTTTAATGTTGTGCTTTGGTGAACTATTAGCTGATACACTGATTAATAACATTCCAGAAGACGTTAACGAAAATCTCGAAATATTTTCTTTTTTTGGATATGTTACGATGAAAACAAGTGAATATTTAGAGAAAAAAGGGGATGATTTTAATAATCTCTTATGCGAAGAAACTCGAATGAAATATGATACTCTCCGTCAAGATCTACCAGAACTTTTTTGTGAAGCTGTACTAAACGATGATGATTTTAAAGCTTATGATATGGTTATCATTGATGAAGCTCAAGATATTCTATGCGGAAAACTACCAGACGTAATTGACTTTATTCTAAAGGGAGGATTAAAGTTTGGGAATTGGCATTTATTCTTAGACCCGAATCAAGCAAGTGATTTTGCATTAAGAGATATTAATAGAATATTAGAGCAAATGAAATCATACAAACCTGTATTTTTTAACCTGAGTAAAAATTGTAGAAATTGCAAACAAATTTTGGATGAAGCAAAAAAATTGACAGGTTATGACTTTCTTAATATGAATGCTATCGAAGGAGGGAAATGCGACATTATAAAATATTCTAGTACTGAGGATTTCAAAACTAAATATGAAATGAAACTGAAGGAAATTTACAAACTGGGTTATAAAAGCGAAAATATTGTAGTTTTATCATCACATGAATATGAGAAGTCTATAATGTTTGATGCCTATCCTATGGATTCTTATTATGATCCTGAGAAAGGTCTTCAGGAATTTGAAAAACAATACGCTTCAAAATTAAACAGGATAAATGATCTACTTGATGATACTGACTATTTAATTGGACCTGCATTGCCCAAGCTTTCTAAAATGTACATAGAGGAATTAGCAAAACCTGAATATCCCTTATATTATAATAGTATCCTGAATATAATTCAAAAATTAGTTGATTATAATACGATAGATCAATTTCGTGGATGCGAAAAAGATATTGTAATGTATATTGACTTCAAATCGGAATTAATAAATTTAAAACAAGTGCCGGAAG
>JAGGVT010000048.1 GCA_021157815.1 bacterium
CCGTAACTATCCTATATGCGATAGCATATGGGATAGTTATCCTGAAACTTATCTATCAACAGTCACAAGGTATATTCCAATGAAAGCGAAAAACCTTATCTGGATTTCCTGAAACCGATTCACAAGGACGCGCATATGAAAAATCTTAGAAAGCTTAAAAAGAAAGGTGTCAGTGAGTTTCTAAAAGGTAAAAGGCACTGGTAAATCAGCATAGAGAAATAATGGGAGGTAACTAAATGTCTCAAATTGACAAATTCTAATGACTATCTATCGCATAAATAGTAACCACCATGGGTTTGAGCAGTTAATTGGTCTTCATCATCAATTAATATCAACATCAGATTCAACATTCGAACTTGATCTAAGTAAGACTCAATGGTTCGATGCAAATATGTGTGCTGTCTTAGGCGCTGTTCTTGTCTTCGCCCAAAAGAAAAAGCGATTGAAGATTTCTATTAATCGAACTATTCAAAAAGGTGTCGAAGATATTATGCAAAAGAATGGGTTTCTGTGTCATTATGGATGGGACGAAGAACCAGATATTTATGATACGGTTTTTAAATTTGAGTGCTTTGAATCGAACGAGACTGGCAGGTTCTCAGAATATATTGAGAAGTATTTTGTTAAAGGTGGTAGAGGTTTACCAAAAATGTCTTCTCAACTACTCGGTAGATTCCGAGTGAGCATCTATGAGATTTTTGAAAATGCTAGAGAACATGCGGATAGCAAGCATGGTGTTTTTGTTTGTGGGCAATATTTTCCAAAAAATAAAAGGATAGCTTTCTCAATTGTGGATCTGGGTATTGGTTTTCAAAAAAAGATAAGAAATTCTTTAAATCTCAAGTTAAAACCTAATGAAGCGATAGATTGGGCATTAAGTGAATGTAATACAACTCGTGATCCTTCTGCAGGGAAACCAGGAGGTATCGGATTAAAGCTAATTAGAGAATTCATTGAAAAGAATAATGGACGATTAATTATAGTATCTGACGCAGGTTACTGGGAATTAACAGAAAAAGGAAAAATCGAAATGCGGCAGTTTGAATTCCCATTTCCTGGCACTGCTGTAACATTTGAAATTGATACTTCTGACACTAAAGAGTATTATCTTGAAGGTGAAGATCCTGATATTGATAGTATATTCTAGCATTACTTAGGGAGATAAAAATGGAAAAGACTAAAAAAGTGATAAAGATCAAGGATATTGTTGGAAGCAATTTGTGTATCTCATCTCACGATGGGGAAAGAGTATATCTTGAGATTGCCAAGGCACTAAGAAAGGGTTTTTGCATAAAACTGTCTTTTGAAGATATTGAGGATCTGACTTCCGCCTTTTTAAACTCAGCAGTCGGACGATTATATAACCACGAATTTGAATATGAAACTATCAGTGAAAACCTAACACCTGAAAATATTTCGCCGGATAAATTACGTCTTTTAAAACGTGTTGTTGACAGGGCCAAAGAGTTTTTCGAAGAACCCGATCGATTTGACAATGCTGTTCAAGAAGTATTGGGGAGTAATGAGAATGACTAGAGCGATGGATATCAGGTCTTATTCTTTTCACTCAGATGATAAGTTATTCTTAGACACAAATATTCTCCTTTATGTTTATGGTCCATTCTCAGGTAAAATCCAACCAAGAGTAGAAAAATATTCACTTGAAATGAGTAGGATAAGAGCTGGTCGATGCGCTACATTTGTTGATGTTTTAGTTATCTCAGAGTTCATCAATAGGTTTTCACGACATGAGTGGGAAAGAATGCCATGTAAAGAAAGAGTTTCCTTTAAGGATTTTAGAGGAACAACGCTCTTTAAACCTGTTGCAGAAGAAATTGCGGATAATATTAGATCTATTTTGGGATTCTGTAATCGTATAGGTTCAGAATTTGATAAAATTGACATCAACTCCAGCATGAGCCATTTTGAACAGGGTAATTCTGACTTCAATGATGAGATAATAGCTGAAATTTGCAAAAGGAACAGCTTAATACTGATTACAGATGATTCAGATTTCAAGGATTATGATATTCAAATACTCACAGCTAATCGTAAACTTTTAGCAGATTAACATGAAAATTATCTATGATAGAGAAACAGACACGCTCTCACTGATTTTAAGTGAAGATCAGGTTGTGGAAAGCGATGAATTAAGAGAAGAAGTGATTATTGATTACAACACCAATGGCCAGGTTGTGGTGGTTGAGATACTTGACGCTTCTAAAAACCTTGAAGACCCAACAGCTATCTTATACGAGTTAAAAGAAAAAACAGCGTAGTATCAGCGATGCAATGGCTGGAAATATCAAAAAAGCTAACCCCCCAAACGAATCCGCACTGAAAAAACGCGTTAAATCGCTTATTAAAAATCTCGATGAATTCTATCCTGTGTTCAAACCGAAAAAACGCTATGACCCGCTTGATGAACTTGTACTGACAATCCTCTCGCAGAACACAAACGACAATAATTCATTCGAAGGTTATAAAAGGCTTAAAAGCAGGTTCCCGACGTGGGATAAAGTAGCACGGGCGAATCCCAACACAATTGAGAAAGCGATCAGTATCGCGGGACTTGCTCCGACCAAGACTAAATATATCAAGGGTGTTCTGGATGGCATCGGCGCGGATAATCAAGCGAAAAATCGATTAGAAAAAGGTTCGCCATATCATCTGAATCATCTAAAAGAAATGACCCTTGAGAAATCTTTGGATTACCTGACATCGTTCAAAGGTGTCGGGCAGAAAACCGCCGCTTGTGTACTGGCATTTTCTCTGGATATGCCGTCCTTTCCAATCGATACACATGTGCGTCGGATTCTTGTCAGGCACGGGATAATTCCCGCGAATATGACCGCTGAAAATGCGCATCATGTGATGTACCGTCTTACAATTCCTGATGAGCGTTATCGATTCCACATGAGTTTGATTCGATATGGCCGCGACATTTGCCACGCCCGTAATCCTGAATGTGACAAATGCGTGATTAAGCGAAATTGCGAATATTGAATAACCTCTAACCAACAATATATGGTATAATAAATGCGATTTATTTTACGTTTTATTCCAAAACCATGGGTAATTCACTCGAAACAAATGCCCTGAATCTCTGTGCATCCATCGCGCACGGATTCGCTTCCCATCCGTCAAATAAAATCGATCTCGATAACACTGATAATCTGCATCAGACATCGCTCAGAACGCTTTTTATAATCCTCTTGTCGCTGTACCTTGAGGAAAATGGATTCCTCCCCGATGATACTGATTTCCGCAATGACACCGGAATATTCACTCTTCGCAAGGAACTGGCAAATAATCCGCGTAAATCAGGCGGGAAAAAGCTCAGCATTATCAAGCGTATTCGACACTTGATGGAACAGATTTATTCCCCTGATTTGGCGTACGCTCCATTCAAAGCGAGGCTGTTTGACCCTGATAACCCTGCCAACCGGAATATTGCAAAGTGGAAATTTTATGATGGCGAGATAACGAATTCACTGAAACAGATTTTCTCTATCTGGGCGCATCCGGGGACAAGCTTGATGTCATCCAATCCGCCCGGCATTTCAGAATTGATTGGCATATATACGTTTCTGCTCGATTACACACCGCGCGTTACAGATTACGATGTTGTCCTTTTGAACAACGGAAAGCGAATAATCGCGCTCTCAGAGGCTCATCCCGGGGATATCCGTCGGGGACACGTGCATGAAAAGGGCAGCGTTATTTATGAATATGCCAAACGAAAATCGCGTAAAAGCGGAACTGTCTATACACCCGATGAAATAGTGAATCGAATTGTAAAGCGAACTCTTGATCCGCTAATCGGCAGCACCGATAGAAAAAGACCCTTGAGAATTATCGATCCATCCTGCGGAACAGGTCGTTTTCTTTCCGGTGCGGTCGATTATCTGATTGGGCATAATAACAGGGCAAACGGCGTTAACGCTCGAAATGCCGAGAATGAAAGACAGATAATTTCTGACTCGATTTACGGTGTCGATCACGATAAACTCGCCATTGAACTTGCGGAAATCCCGCTAATGCTCAGAACGCACAGCCGCGACAATCCGGCGCCTAATCTTGAAGCAAATATCATCGCGGCTGATACATTAAAAGGCATCGACTCGCATTTTATTCGCCGATTGATTCTAGGCAATGGGCGGATAGATGACAGCGATGCCGACGAATCGCAGTACACGTTTGATGAAATCGACTGGCAGTCTGTTTGGAAAACCGTAATTGCCCAGAACAAAAAAGGCGCTCTTGCCGCGCAGTTCGAGATTTTTATTGATTACCTGAGCGGTAATAACGAAAACTTCAAAACAGTGTCTGATGAGTTTCACAATAAACTGCGTAAACTAACCAGCGGTGATAATAAACCTGTCGAATCGAAAGGCTGCGGTTTTCATCCTGAGGTATTTTTTCCATCGCTTTATTTCACAACCGCGGGAGAGATGCTTTCCGATAGCGGTTTCGATGCTGTAATCGGCAATCCTCCCTATGGCGACATTCTCGATACGGCATCCAAGAGGCTTCTGGAAAACCTCGGATATAAATCAGGCGGCGGAGGCAACAACGACATCTTTCGTTTCTTTGTTGAACGCGGATTAAACCTGCTTCGGCGGGGCGGAATGCTCGGATTCATCCTGCCAAATACGTTCCTGAAAGGGCGTAAATATCGAAACTTCAGAAAGAGAATTCTTGAACTTAGTTATCCTGAGGAGATTCTCGATTTCAATCATCAAAAAGTATTCCAGCGTGATGTCTTTACATCGCTTTTGTTTTTACGGAAAAAACCCGCAAAAAAATCACAACCGCGATTTCTAACAAGCCTTGATGGTTCACTCGATTATCTTGAACAGGAAGCGTTTGACCCATCGGGAAACGTCGATGATTCCTGGCTTCCAACGGGTGAACTATACCAGCGGCTCAATTCTGACAAGCGTTACATGCGCATTGACCCGTTTTTCACGCAAATCGGCGATGTCGGAATCAACTATCAGCGACGGTCTGTCGGGTGGAGCGAAAGAACCAAAAGCCGTATCGCTGATGTTATTTTCTATGAGGGCAAAAAAGAGCATCCTGACGACAAGGAGTTTCTCAAGGGAGAGGATGTCGAACGGTTCAGGATTAATCCCAAATCAAAACGATGGCTCAGGCATGACTGGCAAGCGCATATTCAGGACAGCGAAGTTGTAAATGTTAATTATGAATGGGCGAATCGGCCTGTCAAAATACTTTCGCGCCAGACAGGAGATTCACTAATCGCCGCGATTGACACAAGCTGCATGCTGACCGGACGTTCGCTGCATACATCAGTGGTACGCGACATCGCCTACTCACCTTACTACATTATCGCCCTCATGAATTCCGATGTTTTAACCAGGGTTTACAGGGAATTGACTCGTGAAACAGGCCGTCCGCAGGCGCAGGTTAAGCTCTCATTCCTCAGGAAAATCCCGATACGGCGAATCAACTTCACCTTGAATGAAAGCGAACGTGAGAAGATGTTGAACAAATCGATTAAGAGCATTAACGAAAATCCGGACAACCTTCCCAATGCTGTTAAGGATTCGCTTGAACATCACACTGAGGATATAGCTCACGATTTGATAGCTTGCTCATCCCGGCGGATAGAGCATCTGCTGGGGTCAAACGGCTCGAATGGAACATCCACTGATTTGGAAAAGTGGCGTAACGCTCTGAATATATCTATTGATATGCTGTATGAGATAAACTGAGAATAAAGCAAATACCCCGGTGAAGGGACACCGGGTTACATTTTATAAACCAAAGATGCTTTTCCCCTGGGAGCGCTGGTTTCTAGGAGCTGTTGAGAAATCCTGTTTTAATTTTATCTTCCCTCAAAGATGGCAAATTGTCATTCTGAACTTGATTCAGAATCCACGTCTTCCAGGCTTGAAGACGGATTCCGGGTCAAGCCCGGAATGACATTGAATATACTTGATGGTTTTATTATGATTTTCTGGCCTATTAAACCTTTTTCAACAGCCCCTTCTAACCGGCACCTGGGTTAGGTTAATAGAAATCAATTGAGCTTTTTTAACAAACGAAATACCCCAAAATAAGCGTTGAGTTAATAAACCTTTTTTATAAAATTCCCGTTTTTACCTTTTAGTTAATCTGTTCAGGTGCCGGTTAGAAACCAGCGCTCCCAGGGGAAAACAAAGTAAAAATCGCCTTCCCCAACACCCTCAAAGTATAGTGCTTTTTGGATTCACTTTTCCATAATCCGATTCCTACTTCCGTTTAAACGGTCTTTTAATTCCGCTTTTCATGGAACTCGTACTTTCCTTAATAACACCGCTGAGAGTCTTCGCGCGCTTTTTCGCGAGTTCCATTCCCTGCTGCGCTTGCTTGTGATTGGGACTAAGTTCAAGCGCGCGGGCGAAATGATTCATCGCCTGCCCATATAGATTCTGCTTGAAATAGAACTGCCCAAGCGCTGTCCATGGTTCCGGATTCTCCATCCCGAGCTGGCAGGCGTAGAAATACTCCTCCTCGGCATCATCGATTTTACCCTTCGCGTAGTAAATATCGCCAAGTTTGATATGCCCATCGACAAAGTTCGGGAACAGCGCGAGCGCTTTTAGGATAAACGAATTCGCCATGTCAACAGCGCCCTTGCCAAGATATGCCAGCGCAAGCTGATAGTTCACGCTGAAAGCATCCGGGGAGATATCATAAGCTTTGTTGAATTCATTGATTGCCTGGTCATGCAGCCCGTTTTCGTAGTACGCAATGCCTTTTTGCAGATAATGATGAATAACAGGCGCGGCGTGGAATCGGTGCGCTTTGGGCATCTGAGCCGTGATTTCACCGAATTGAACGATGACCGTTGACGCTCCTGCAATTTCCTCTCTCTTGCCTTTGAACCGATTTGCAGCAAGGCCGATTATCCGCTCGCACGATTCCTGCACATCCTGTGTGGATAAGACTGTGTTGCGGATTTCCAAATCAGCCAGAACGCGGGACAGATTCCCGGTTCCAAGAACAAGAATATCGCCAAGCCTGAGATGGCGTTCCGTTGTGTCGATTTTTATCGTCATCTCCCTGCCGAGCATTCGCTTGTCCTCGGGTTTTCTGAGAAATGTTCTAATGCTGTGCCCCCTGAAAAGATAAGCGAACGCGGCACCGACTCGCCCGAGATAGAGGCGATTCCTGGTAATCAGGCCGAGTATTATCTCAGCGCCGAATTTGCCCAGCTGGTTAAGCCTGAACGCCTCCTGGTTAATCGCGCCGTTCGCCCGATTGATTGCCTCATTTATCAGCGCCAGCGGGTCCTCATGCAGAGGCAGATCCAGTAATCTTGATGGCGAGAATATTTTTTCTATTTCCTCGATTGCGCGATTCTGCGCGAGAGCCGAGTACTCGGGATTTCCAATTCCGGACACTATCGCGATAACTCCCCTTATTCCGCTCGATGTCGCGGGAAGGCGGTTTGCAAACACGTGGCGAACATCCTTTTCACCCTCGATTTCGCTTCTGAAGGAGCTTGAGCCAAGAAGGAAATTCAGGGGCGCTTCCGTTTCATCCCCGCCTGACCGGCTTGCCAGATAATCGTCAAGATCATCTATCAATTCCTGCAAATCCGGGTACCGGCTCATCATGTCCTTGTCAATGCACCTTGCCAGAATTCGTTTCAGGTTCGGATGAATGTCCTCATCTTTCAGCAGTTCCTGAGGCTCGGCGAAAACATGCTTGTTGATTATTTCATGCGGCTCGCCGGTGATTAAATCATGGCCTGTCAAAATGAAATACAGAATCAGGGCAAGCGAATAGATATCCGATGGTGCTTCTTTCTTTCCAAGTCCGGTGATATGCTCCGGCGGCAGATAGGACGAGTTGTTCTGGTCATGCGGCGATGTGTAAAGGAAAACTCTCTCGTAACCCGCAATTTTTACCGTCAATACAGGTGATTCCAGAACGAATATATTATCCGGATTGAGCGAACCGTAATAATTTCTTCCCTCATCATATATGTGCTTAAGCGCCTCAGTTATTTGTTTTATCAGTTCTATCGCGGTTTCCTCATCAAGGAGAGGAGTATTCGCGACAAATTCCCTGAGTGTCAGTTCGCGCAGTTCAGTAACGAAAAAGAACGCGCCTTTGTCGTGGCCATGTTCCAGCACTCGAAGAATATTAGGATGATTATATTTCGAAATATCCTTGACTGCTTTATTGAATATATCCTCCATCTCTTTCGTGCGTGTGAATCTATAGAACCAGATCATAACAGGCGTCTCGGTTTGCGTATGAAGTCCACGATAAAGCAGCGGCTGTCCGCCATACAGGGGAATACGCTCTTCAAGAATATATTTGCCCTTGATTTTGGTTCCGGTTTCGATGAGTTTCAACCCGCCGGCGGCTTCGCTGTCGCCGGTCAGTTGCACTATATCCGCGAGAAACGCCGTGTAATCCGGGTATCTATCCTCAGGATTCTTCTCCAGCGCCTTTATCATTATGTCATGGAACACCATCGGGATATTCTGGTTGTTTACTATCTCCTCCTTGGGATCCCAGTTAAGATGCTTGTCCATGACATCCTGTGGGATTTTGCCCTTGAAAAGATCCGTGCCTGTAACCAGTTTGTAAAGAAGTGTGGTAAGAGCGTAGATATCAGCAGGGGGGCCTATTTCTCCCTCATCGGTAATTATTTCAGGCGCCGAATAATGATAGGAACTAAGCGGCAAACCGAATTCATCTTGGATAAACCTTGATGTTTCCTCCAGCCTGAAATCAGTGAGGAAAATATCCTCGCCTTGTGGATTAATCAGGATATGTTCCGGTTTCAATTGCTGATGCGCTTTAAGAGTACCCTTGCGATGGAGATATTCGAGTATCGCGGTCGTTCGCCTGATAATTCTCAGCGCTTGTTCAGGAGTCAGCTGTGGCTCATCCGCAAGAATGTTCGCAAGCGATGTCGGCACGTGGTCAAAAACGAGATAGTATTTGTCATCATGCCATCCGCTTGCAATCAGATTTACAACCTGCGGATGCCGAATCTGCGTACGAGCGAACATGTCGTTGTTCATCGCTCGCACAAATTCCTCTTTCTGCGATATCTGTTTATCGAACAGTTTCAGTGTGTATGTATTTTCCCTGCCCATCTCAAGCACTTTGAAAGTCGATGCGAAATGGCCATGGCCAAGGTCCTCGATTACCTCCCATTTTGAATCCAGAATTGTCCCGACAAGTGAGTCGGCTGGAGCCTTTTTCCTGTATGACGCCGCGCTGAGAGTGTAACTTACAGCATCCTTAAGTTCCTCAAGATTCGGATACCGTTTTGTTGGGTTTTTCTCAAGGCAGTTCAGGATTATCTCCTGCACCATTGATGGAATTTGGGCGTAATACTCAACATGTTTGCGCGGCGAGACATAAACCTGATGATACCGGACATCCTCATCCTCACCCTGGAAAATCGGATATCCCACAAGCATCTGATAGAGCAGGATTCCAATCTGGTAGATATCGGTATGTACGCCTGTATCGCCGATGCCATGTATCTGCTCCGGCGCCATGTAACGGGCATCCTCCCATTCGGCGCGTTTCGGCTGCTCCAGCATTAACATTCCCTGCGCCATGTACCAGTCAGCGATTTTGGGTATCTCATCCTCGGAACTCATAAGTATGTTATTGCTGCGAAGGTCAAGATGAGGTTCCAGCTCATTTTCATAACCGTATATAAGGCCGTCGATTATCTTCATCAGCATCGTAAGAGCCGGAACAATGTCGAGTGTTTCATGACGCTTGATATATTCGGTCAGGTTAATATCGAGAATTTCGGTCGCTATATACAACCGGTCTGAATGAGTGCCGATTTCCTTGATTGTTACTATGTTTTCGTGGTTAAGGTATTTGAGTTTCGTGGCGACTGAATCGACCTTATCGGTGAAAACATCACTGGACGCAAACGGGTCCTTGAAGAGTTTCATGATGCAGTCAATCTTGGTGGTTTCATCGGTGCCCCGATATATTAACGCCGCCGGTGAACTACGAAGTCTTTCCCTTGGTGCATAAGGCATAACTAAACCTCACTGACATGAATATAATGAAATGAATATATAAAAATTATAATTTCCGTTCTGAATTGTAACCCGGCATTTCGACAAGCTCAGTACAAGCTGTCCCTTCGCCGGGGTTTTCCTTAATAAAATCAGCCATCCAGCTAAAAATATCGCCCACAAGGGACGACCTCTACATATATATGACTGCATATTCGCAGCAATGTTCCCTGTTTTCCCATATTTGGATTATATCACATGGACTAAATGGGAACAGGACGCAATGGCATGTCCGCAAGTTGAAATAAAATTTAAGCTCTTTAATAAATCGTGAGGGTTGAGTTTAGATTAAGTAAAAAAAGGGAACTGTCCCAACCAGTCAAATAAACACAGTAAAAATAAGGGGTAACAGCATAGTATATTGGCAACATCAAATCTGAATCCTCATGTGGACTGTACCCAATGATTGTGGAATGCCCCTTTTTTGCGGAGTGCAAATAACCTACACTGTTTACTGAAGCGCCAAAATATATTCATCATATATTTGAACTTTTTGTTGGAAATATGTGTTTTCATTAATAAAATGACAGCTTGTTAAATATCGGAAACAAAAGAGAGAAAACCTTGGCCGCGATTAGCGCAACGAACATTACAAAGGTTTATAAGCAGGGGCTTTTTAAAAAAGGCATTAAAGCCGTGGATAACCTTTCAATCGAAGTCAGTGAGGGGGAGGTTTTCGGATTCCTCGGCCCCAACGGCGCTGGGAAAACAACGTTCATAAAAGTCCTGCTGAATATCATTTATCCCACAAACGGAAACGCCCGGCTTCTGGGGATTGACATTTACAATCCAAAAGCGCGCCGGAATGTCGGTTACCTTCCCGAAAGCCCTTATTTCAACGACAGGATGAACGCTTTTCAACTGCTTGAATTCTACGGCGCTTTCTATAAGATGAAGCGCAATCATCTTGAAAAACGCCGTAATGAAGTGCTGGAAATCACAGGCCTGACTGAGGCCGCGAAACGGCCATTGCGAAGTTATTCAAAAGGAATGCTTCAAAGAATCGGGTTTTGCCAGGCGATTCTTTCCGAGCCGGAAATCGTGTTTCTCGATGAACCATCCACAGGCCTTGACCCGATGGGCAGGAGGAGAATCAAGGATGTCATCCGTGATTTAAAAAAGCGCGGCACGACTGTTTTTCTCAATTCACATATCCTCTCGGATGTTCAGGACACCTGCGACAGAATTGGAATTGTCAAGGACGGCAAACTTATCAAGGTCGCGAATATTCAGGAACTTACTGTTGATCAGCATGTCCTGCGGATAAATATCGACAACCCAACGGATGAAATTATCAGCGCGATGGATGCAATTGTGATTTCGTGCAGGAAAGTCGATGACAACACGATTGAACTCGCGATTGACACACCACAGAATACGCCGGGCATTATCGCTAAACTCGTTGAACTTGGCGGCAGGATTTACGATGTTCGATATCACGAATCGAGCCTTGAGGACACCTTCATCAGCATTATCGAGAACGAGGGGGAACAATAATGCCGGGAATTTTAACAGTTGCGAGATTCAGTTTCGCTGAGATGGTTAAATCGAAAGTCTTTAAAACGATAATGATAATCGGGCTTATTGCGAGTTTTCTTGTTTGCTTTATGGGATATTGGACAGTTTCACGCTCGCCATTATCAGATGAGATCATCGGGGAGCAGAAACATGATATAGAACGTATGGAACGTAATGAGAGCATGGGGAGTGCATTTGAATCGGAAATTAGTGAAGTTACAGACCAGGCTGTATTAAGCTATCTAACAACATTTTTAAAATGGTTCGATTATGCGATTTACATTTTTTTCGGAAACCTTCTCGCGATATTCATTGCGATAGGGCTTCTCGCGCCTGAACTGGAGCGGCGAAGCATATACACTCTCATATCAAAACCGCTGTCGCGTTCGGGAATTATTATCGGGAAACTCCTTGGCGCGTTCATGTGCCAGATTGTGTATGCAGTCCTTATGGTATTAATCGCGCAGTTCTTTTTCCTCATAGGCGGAGCTGGATTCCAATCGGCGCTGTTTCCGGCGTTCGCTGTCGGGTTTCTGAATTTCCTGATTTTCGGTTCACTCGCGATGTTCCTCTCCATTCATTTCAGGTCGATTCCATCCGCGGTTATCTCAATGATAATCCTTTGGGTAAGCACTCACAGCGGAGTATTTTTTATTAAAACAATCGGGAAGGAACTTTTTAAATTCGGCGCGTGGCTTGATTACGCTCTTTTAATCCTCCCGCAGCAGAAGAACATCGGATTTTACGCTCTTAGTTTTATCTTCGATAAATATCAAAGAGCAATGCTTGATAAAATGCCTGACATGTTTGAACTGGTTTCCGATAATCCGAGCATGCTTATTCAACCGGCAGTCTGGCTTGCGTGTATAATAGTTCTGAATCTTCTGAGCTTCTATAGAAAGGAATTTGACTGATGCAATCACTGTTAATAAAAAGCGGAAGAATCGTTGACCCATCAACCGGGTTCGATGAGATCGGTGACATTCTGATTCTTGATGGCAAAATCAACAGTGTCGGCGTTGTCGATTCTGCAATCAAACCGGATAAAACAATAGACGCTTCCACCTTGTGCGTATTCCCCGGACTTATTGATGTCCACGTGCATTTCAGGGATCCCGGATTCACTCACAAGGAGGATTTCCAGTCCGGTTCATCAGCTGCATTGGCTGGCGGATTCACATCCGTGATTCAGATGCCGAACACCAATCCGCCGCTTTCGACCGCTCAACTGGTCTCTGAATATACCAGAAATGAACCTGTTCGATCGTATGTCGCAGCCGCGGTTACATCTGATAGAGCGGGAAAACAGATAAACGACCTCGAAACTCTTTATAACGCCGGCGCCGCCGCGTTCAGCGATGACGGCTCCCCTGTGCATGACGATTCAATCATGGCTGACGCGCTTATCAAATCAAAACAACTCGGCTTGAGAATTATGTCTCACGCTGAAAACCTCGAATTGGTAAAAGGTGGCGCGATTGTTAAAGGCGAGGTGGCTGATGAACTCGGATTGGCGGGAATCGAGCGGGAGGCTGAATCCTCGATGGTTGAGCGGGATATCCAACTCGCGGCTAAACATCAGGGACTGCTGCATATCTGCCATGTCTCGACAAAAAAATCGGTTGAACTTATTCGCAAAGCCAAATCCGATGGCGTGAATATTACCGCTGAGGTTACTCCCCATCACCTTCTGCTGAATCATAAAGCTGTTTTGAAATATGGTTCGAACGCGAAAATGAATCCGCCGCTTGCATACGAGGAGGACAGGCTGGCGTGCATTAATGGGTTAAAGGACGGTACGCTTGATATCATCGCCACCGACCACGCCCCACATTCGAGAGAGGAGAAAGCCCAAAGCATTTCCGATGCGCCGTTTGGAATAATCGGACTGGAGACATCGTTCTCACTGATGTACACACACCTTGTAAAAATCGGCGAATTAACACTGATGCAGCTAATTGAACGAATGAGTTTATTGCCATCACGAATTTTCAACCTTCCCGGCGGAAGCATCACTGCCGGCAATCCAGCGGATTTGACAATCGTCGATTTGAACGGCGAATACACAATAGATGCCGGCAAATTCCACTCAAAAAGCGCAAACACACCGTTTGACAACTGGAATGTCCAGGGCAAAATTAAATGGACAATTGCCGATGGCGAAATCAGGTTTCCATTTTAGGCGCCTGTCCCAAATCCAACACAGGTTGTCGTTTGTTTTGACACACTTTGAGTAATTAGTCCTGAAAAGTTGATTTCCCCGTAACCCGGTCATGCCGCCCCGAATAAAATCAACAATTATCTATAAGGTGAATCAGGCATGCCGGGGTCCCGCGTAAATAGCCACCTCCCCGGAATGCCTGCGAACGTTGTAGAATAGATTCACTCTTTTTAATAAAGGCATTCCGGGTTACATTAAAACCTATCCTTTTTCAACAACGCATAAAAAATAATTATCTTCCCTCCGAAAAATCATGGCAAGAAAATTGAATGTATTTTTAACGATTACTTTAATAAAACGCTCAAGTGCATTAATATAAAATTCTATTGGATTTGTTCAGCAGTGCAAATAATTAAACAAACTCTTTGAGGGCGAGGTAAATCAGGATGTCATTCCCAAAATTCATTAAGATTGCGCTTACGTGCATCGCGGCAGTCTGCATTATTACATCCCTTGTTACATGCAAGGAAAAACCATCGACCTTTGGCAGCTACAGCTCAACCGCAGTGGCAATCGCATCCGTATATCCAACAGGCGAGGGTTCTGTAACAACAAATATCACAGTTGATTTCACGCACAATATGGTTCAGGAGGATCAGGTCGGAATTGAACTGCAGAACGATACGATTACATTCACGCCTGAGATTATGGGGAAGTGCAGATGGGTCGCGCCGAATAAACTTCGATTTCACCCGACGAATTCCCTTATGCCGGCGACAGGCTACGATGCTGAGGTTTCGCCTAAATTGAAATCACTCAACGGACTGCCGCTGAGGGGGCAGCGTAAGTTCAGTTTCTACACAACGCCGCTAAAAGTAAAAACCTCTTATGGAAATGGGACTTTCTCAAAATCAACATCTTCGAATCTCACAACCGAATGGAAGGTCACTTTCAACCATAAAGTTGATCCTGTCCAGTTGAAACAACATCTAAAATTCTCTCCCGATTGGAATTCAAGGTATAACCTGAAATACACTATCAGCCCTGAAACGCCCGACAGGGAGTTTACAGTTATATGCACCTTGCCGGACAGGACACGGTTGAAGTGTAAGCGCATAAAGGTTTATATCTCAAAACAACTGCGTGGCATTGATGGGCCTCTTGGTTTGAAATACGATTATAAATCATGGATTGGCATTGACGCTGACCTTGTGGTGAAGCAGATAAAATCGCAGCACCTGGAAAATTTGCTCTATATCAACATCGAATTTTCCACAAAGGTTGATCCTGAAATCGCAGAAGCATATATAACGGTTGAGCCTGAAATACCTTTCAAAATTGAATCCTACAGCCGTTACCTGAATCTCAAGGGCGATTTCAAGGCAGGGCAATGGTATCTGGTTAAAATCAAAAGCGGCCTTGCCGCCAATGGCGGCACGCGTCTCGAGAAGGATTTTGTCCAGAATGTAAAAATCGGCGACATCAAACCCTACATCAATTTCCAGCACGATGGAGTCTATCTTCCAGCAACGAATTCACAGCATATCGCGGTGGAAAGCGTAAACGTTGACAAGATAAACATTCAGATTGCCAAAATCTATAAAAACAACATTGTTCAGTTTCTGAGAAGTACCCATCGCTATGACTCATGGTACTCAATCGGGACAACAGGAAAGATGGTACATGACGAGGAGATTGAAATCGACTCGGTGAAAAACGAAACGGTAATCACTCCGATTGATATCGGGCATTTCTATGATGAGGGAGTACGCGGCATTTTTCAGGTTACCGCAAGGTCAGCTAAGGATTACTGGGTTCGAAAAACGAACATTGCCATGATTACCGACATTGGCATCGTTGCGAGCCTCGCTGACGATGACCTTTTTGTATGGGCCAATTCGCTTTCAACTCTGATGCCGATTAAGAACGCAGAAATAACGCTCTACAGCGTCAACAACCAGGTGATAGCATCCGGTCGCACCAATAACAAAGGCGCATTGTTGATTAAAAATCTTGAATCGCTGAAAAAGGAAGAAGAGTATTACCCGTTTCTGATTACAGCTTCATATCGCGATGATTTCTCGTTCATGCGTTTTGAATCCTGCCGCCTGCCGCTTGTATCCCACGATATCGGTGGACGACCTTTGCTGGCAAAAGGATACGAGGCTTTTCTGTTTGCCGACCGTGATGTTTTCCGACCGAATGACAAGGCGCATATCGCTGCCGTGGTGCGTGGCGTGAATGTCAGAAATCCTGAATCATTTCCCGTGAAACTGAATATTATCGACCCCAGGGATAAATCATTCGATGTAATCCTCAAAACCCTCGATAAAAGCGGCATTATCGATTTCGAATTAATCATTCCCGATTACGCAATGACAGGGAACTATATCGCTTCGCTTTTAATCGCGGATGAGGAAATCGGAAGGATGGAATTCTTTGTCGAGGATTTCATTCCGGATAAAACAAAAGTTGAAATTCAAACGGACAAGCAATCGTACCGTACGGGCGAGAATATCAAAATTGATGTCGCGGGGAATTACCTGTTCGGCCCTCCCGCCGCTAACCAGAGAGTCCAATGCAAACTGCTTGTTAAATCATCTCCGTTCAGTTGTTTGAAATTCGCGGAT
Source organism: bacterium (assembly GCA_021157815.1). Classification (GTDB taxonomy): domain Bacteria; phylum JAJVIF01; class JAJVIF01; order JAGGVT01; family JAGGVT01; genus JAGGVT01. Next base: position 16,395 of record JAGGVT010000048.1, read on the forward strand.
TATACATTCGGCGATGCTGACAGGAAGTTCGAGGAGATTGAAATCGAACTCGGCGACGGGATACTTGATGAGAACGGTAAATACACATTTGAAGGCAAAATTCCGGACAACATCTCTCCATCATCAGCTCTCAAATGCACAATCGCTGTTACCTTGAATGAAGAGGGCGGGCGGGCTGTAAGCGCATACACCGATGTTATTGTCCATCCCTGGGCTTTCTATATTGGATTGAGGCCGAAGTCTGATGATTACGCTGAAATCGGGAAGACCTACGATGTCGATTTTGTGTATATCAATCCCGACTGCACAGAAAAAGAACCTGAAATGCTGGAAGCGAAAATCTACAGGGTCGTTTATAATTCCGTTCGCAGTCGTTATGGCTATGGTTATAGCAGATACACATCCGAAAGAAGCGATGAACTCCTGCACACAATCCAAATAGACCCTGCGACAACGCGCATAATTAGTTTCAAACCCGAGAAGTACGGCAGATATAAAATTCTTTTGAGCACACCTGATGGCGGCACATCCAGCGCGATTATGTTTTACGCGTCCGGCTGGGGATACGCTCCGTGGTCGATGGAGAATCCCGGCAGGATTGAAATCGAAGTTGAAAAAGAGATTTATAAATCAGGCGACAAAGCGAAACTGCTTGTTAAATCCCCATTCCCGGGTAAACTTCTGCTGCTTGTCCAGCGTGAAAAGGTTTTTGATTACAGGATTGTCAATATGCCTGAAAACACGGCTACAATCACCATTCCGGTCAGGTCGGAATACCTGCCCAATGTCTATGTTTCAGCGACGGTTATCAAATCGCTCGATGAATATGACGGTGAATCGCCCATGAGGGCATTTGGAATCACGCCGCTGATGGTGAATGCATCCGGCAGGAAACTGGGCATTGAGATTTCATCGCCGGAGGAAATCCGCCCCGGCAAAAAACTTGATTTGAATATAAAAGTAAATAACAACAAAGGAGTGTCTCATATTGCAATTGCCGCTGTTGATGAGGGTATCCTGCAGCTTACAGGCTATCCGACACCCGACCCCTTTGAATTCTTCTATGGCAAAAAGCGCCTGAGCGCGGAGTATTTCGATATCTTCTCATTCGTATTTCCTGAACTCGACAAGTTTAAAACCCAACCCGCCGGCGACAGTTATGATGAACAAAGAAAGAAACACCTGACACCTGTTGGAATAAAGCGTGTCGAACCAATATCTCTCTGGTCGGGAATTGTTAAAACCGATTCCAAAGGCAACGCGAAAGTGAGTTTTGACATTCCCGAATTCCAGGGGCAGCTTAGAATCATGGCTGTCGCTGTTAATTCCTCGCGCATGGGAAATATGGAGAAGGATATTTTTGTTCGCGACAAACTGATTCTCAAACCGACACTGCCCAGGTTTATTTCATCGCTGGATGATTTCATCCTGCCGGTCATGGTTTTCAACAACACCGCTCAAGATGGCGATTTCGAGGTGAAACTCGATATCGACGGCGATGTGTCCGTTCTGAATAACCATTCACAAAGCGTGCATATCGCGGATGGGGAATCGAAAGCAATTAGTTACAGGTTGAAAGTTGGAAATTCAATCGGGAAGGCATCCTTTACAATCTCAGCGTCAGGCGCGGATGAAACCACCAAAACGACAATCAACGTACCGATCAGGCCATCATCGCCGGTAATCACAAAAACAGGAAGCGCTGCCATTACCGAGTCTGAGCCGTTGGAAATTGATCTGCCCGATGGATTTCTCAATGGCACTGAAAATGCGAAATTGATTATTTCATCGTTCCCGCAGGTTCAATTCACAGCAAGTTTGCAGTATCTTCTGAAATACCCGCATGGATGCCTTGAGCAGACAACATCGCGGGTCTTTCCACTTTTATATTTCGATGAGATCGCCAGAAACGCCGAGCCTGAACTTTTCGAGAAAAACAGCGCATGGTTCTTTGTCGAGAGAGGAATCAACAAGATAATCACAAAGCAGCGGTATGACGGCTCATTTACATACTGGTCAAGAGGAAATCGCGTTTGCTCATGGAGTTCAATCTATGCCACGCACTTTCTAGTCGAGGCAAGAATAGCCGGATATCATGTCCCCGACGGTGTTTATGATGACATGCTCAGATACCTTAAAAACTATGTAAAGGAGCAATTGAACGAGGATTATCTTTGGCAAAGGCAGGTGTACGCGTGCTATGTTCTCGCGATTGCCGGCATGCCGCCTAAATCCAGCATGGATTATTTCAGAGAGAACAAACTTGGGAAATTGCCGCTGTCATCGCAGTACCAGCTGGCACAGTGTTACATGATAGCTGGCGATGAAAAGACCGCAAAGAAACTGCTGCCGGATGACATCCATCCGGTAACGGTTGAGCGGGAGACTGGTCGCAATTTCAGATCATCGACACGTGAAAACGCTATTATGCTTAACGCCCTGCATGAAATATCGCCGGACCATCCGGGCATCCCCATTCTGGTTAAAGAGTTAAGCGATTCTGTTAATTTTGGCAGATGGTACACAACGCAGGAAAACGCTTTCGCGCTGATTGCGATAGGCAAGGTAATGAAATCGCAGGAGGACGCGAATTATACCGGCACGATTTTTATCGACAGGGAAATGCACAGTGAATTTAATACTGATGGATTGAAAATCGAGGGCAGTGACCTTGTCGGCAAGAATGTGAAAATCAGCATAAACGGCACAGGTCGATGCTATCTCTACTGGCAGGCGTGGGGCGTTCCAGAAAAACCGGTCTTTAATGAATATGACAAGGGTATCAGTGTTAGGAGAAGATATCTGGACATCGACGGCAATCCGCTTGATTACACGGCTGTTAAACGCGGTAACCTGGTCGTTGCTGAAATAATAATGCAGGCGTTGAACAAGAATCTCGATAATGTGATCATCGACGACATGCTGCCGGCTGGATTTGAAATTGAAAATCCACGCCTTAAGTCGAGAGCGCAAATCGGCTGGGTGCAGAAAAAGAAGAATGACTTCTATCCTGATTACATGGATATTCGTGATGACCGCCTTCTTTTATACGCATCGCTGCGAAGGCACAAACCGTCAACGTTCTATTACACGCTTCGCGCGGTTACATGCGGCCATTTCGCGCTTCCGCCAGTATCCGCGGAATGCATGTATGACCCGACATACACCAGCGTTCAATCATCGGGAATGATTACGATTGTTGATTAGTGATTAACAGAATAACCGAGCCCCGAACGTGAGTGAGGGGCAGGAAAAGTCGATGCATTTTATTAATATAGGGTAAAAGTCAAAATTGGCCACTGAAATTATGATTCGCCAATTAACCCGTCATTCCCGCGAAAGCGGGAATCCATTTAAAAATGAGAGATACCAACTCTCCATAAAAGAAAAGTGGATCCCCGCTTTCGGGGCTGTTGAAAAAGGGCTGAATGTAAGGGGTAGGTCTCTGTGCCTACCCTAAATATTGGCATAAATACAGGGCAACCACGGAGAGTTGCCCCTACGGTCTGGGACAAAACGGGGTTTTTCAACAGCCCCTTTCGCGGGAATGACGGAATATCATCATTAGTCTGGCTTAGGAACAATTAAACGGTATCAGTCGCCAATTATTACGACTTTCCCGACAGGCTCTAACGTTCGAGGCTCGGTTAAAAAAAGTAAAATGAATCTGTTTAAAAAACATAAAGGAACAAATACTCACCAGTGGCTACGGCGACTCATCATCGCGTTGTTCCTGTTACCGCTAATCGCGTTTCTGATTCTCAATCTGCTCTACCCGCTTCCAATCGACAAACTCACACGCGATTCATCCACCGCTGTCTATTCAAAAAACGGTGAACTTCTAAGTTTGTATCTTTCCGATGATGACTTCTGGCGCATCAGGACTGAGATTGAGGACATTCCACAGTTTATGCAAAAAGCGTTAATCGAGTATGAGGATAAGTGGTTTTATTATCATCCCGGAGTCAATCCGGCATCGCTTGTAAGGGCGTTTGCGGCAAACATAAAATCCGGCAGGAAGGCATGCGGCGGTTCGACATTAACCATGCAGGTCGCGCGAATGATGGAACCGAAACCGCGGACATACAAATCCAAACTGGTTGAAATATTCCGCGCATTTCAGATTGAATCGAGATACACCAAGAAAGAAATTCTTGCGATTTATTTCAATCTGGCGCCCTACGGCGGCAACATCGAGGGAATCGGCGCCGCGTCATATTTCTACTTTGGGAAATCATCTGCGGTACTGAGCAAAAGCGACTCGCTGGCACTTGTCGGGCTTCCGAATTCACCAAACCACCTTCGCCCGGATCTGCATTATGAGCAGGCTGTGCGTCATCGCGACAAAATCGCCAATTTGCTTAATCAAAAAGGATTAGTCTCAAACGAGGAATTGGCGGATATTATTGCAGACACGATTCCTGAAAAGCGATTCCACGCGCCATCATCAGCGCCTCATTATTCAAGGCTGATAAAGCGGAAGTACCGTAATGATGCGAAGATCAAAACAACTCTCGATATGCCTGTCCAGCGAACCTGCGAGGATTTGCTTTCTGAGCATTTGTCGCCGCTTATGAAACGCGGCATTTCTAACGGCGCGGTTGTTGTTATCGAAAACAAAACCCGCGCTGTTCGGGCGATGGTCGGATCGAAGGACTTTTACGATTCAATTAACTGCGGGCAGGTAAACGGAGCGATATCCCCGCGCTCTCCGGGTTCAGCGCTTAAACCATTTGTATATGCTCTTGCTTTTAACGAGGGGCTTATCTCTCCAAGGACAATGCTGTCCGATGTGCCGATCAATTATTCAGGTTATACGCCGTCAAACTACAGCGATAATCACCTTGGCAGCGTTTCCGCCGAGGATGCGTTGAAGTTTTCGTTAAATATTCCCGTAATCAATCTTCATTCCAAACTCGAAAACAGATTCTACAACCTGTTGAAATCGGGCGGAATCACAACTCTGACAAAACCGTATGAGCATTACGGACTGCCCCTTGCGCTTGGCGCGGGTGAAGTTACACTTCTGGAATTGACAAATTTATATTCAACTCTGGCAAGTGATGGGAGCTATCAGCCATACAGGCTCACCGAATCTCAAACGGATGGCAATTCCAAACAATTATTTTCAGATGCCACATCATATATCATTACTGAAATACTGGCTGATATCAGGCGGCCTGACCTTCCAGATTGCTGGGAATCATCGGTTAATCGCCCTAAAATTGCGGGGAAAACAGGGACATCATACGGCAACCGGGACGCATGGAGCATCGGCTATAATCCAGAATACACAATAGGAGTCTGGATTGGCAATTTCTCGGCAAGGGAATCTGATAACCTTGTCGGCGCTGAGGTAGCAGCGCCATTGCTTTTTGATATTTTCAATTCACTTAACGTTTCATCATCCTGGTTTGCAAAACCGGAATCCATAGGCACACGCAAAGTCTGCTCAGTCAGCGGAATGCCGGTTAACGGCTATTGCCCCCACTCGGTAACTGAGATGTATATCCCGGGAATCTCGCCATCGGTGAAATGCAACATGCACAAACGATTTTATATCGATGATGAAACCGGCATGAGGCTAACGGTGGCAAATCGGCATGAACACAAGCATACGCAAAAGGTTTATGAAATCCTGCCACAGAAAATAGCATCATGGCGAAAACGGATGGGATATCCCGTCGATGAAATCCCGGCATTGCTGCAGGATTCCTCATTCCCTTCAAGCGAAAGCAATCCTGTGATTCTCTCTCCACAAAACACATCGTCTTTTGTGCTGCAGAAGTACGTTCCGGTGGAGCATCAGCGGATTCTTCTGAAAGCATCGGTTTCAAACACCATTAAGCAATTGTTCTGGTTTGTTGATGGCGAGCTTTTAACAAAGTGCGCTCCTCATGATGATCAGTTCTATTATCCAACGCTGGGAAATCATAAAATCGCCTGCATGGACAACGAGGGCAATTCATCGACTGTGCAGATATCGATTAACTAAACGTTGTTGCGTTTTACAAATAAGTTTTTCCTGGGAGCGCTGGTCTCTGACCGGCACCTGAACGATCTAGCTAAAAAGTAAAAGCGGGAATCTTACAAACATGGTTGATTAACTCAACACCTATTATTTGGCATGTCGTTTGTTGGACAAGCTCAATTGATTTCTATTAACTTAACACAGGTGCCGGTCAGAGACCAGTGCTCCCAGGTTCAGGATTTCACTTTTCAGGCAGAAGTTCACCCATCAGGCGTCTTGGATTTTCCGGTGGAGATTCCGCCGGATAACCGATTGGCAATATCGCAACAGGCACAATGCCATCTCGTAAATTCAGAATCCTTGCAACTGCAGGCGAGTCAAACGCTCCGACCCAGCATGAGCCAAGCCCGAGATCAGCCGCCGCGAGATGCGCATGGCTTACCGCGACAGCTGTATCCTGGTGAACATACAAACTCGATCCACGTACGCCATAGGTTTTTTCCGTTCGCGCAGCATCCTCGATAAATACAATTACAACCGGCGCTGTGGCAATGAATCCCTGCCCATAAGCCGCGGTTACAAGTTCGTTTTTAACCTGGATGTCCCTGATGATTCTGAATTCGTATGGTTGAAGATTTCCTGCTGATGGCGCAATCCGCGCGGCTTCAAGTATTTTATCAACCAAACTGTCATCAACAGGCTCATCAGTATAAAGACGAATGGAGCGTCTCTTTTGTATCAATTCAAAAAATTCCACGATAGGGCCTCCAAAAAAAAAGTAATTCATGTAATTATACACAAAAGCATCACCGAATAAAAAACGCTTCGCTTGCGTGGCTGGGTTCACCTACAAGAACCCGACTTTCTCCCGTCTCCATGTCCAGATAATACAGCCTGTTTGATTTTACCCCGACCTTTTTCCCCTGAACGATAATCGTCTCCCAGCTCAGATTTGTTCCCTTGTAGCGGCAGCAGTTGTCATCGCCGCACTGGAAATACATAATGCCTTTGCCGTCATCGCTTATCCCCATGAAAAATCCCTTTATCGGCTTGGAAACAAAATCGGAAGTAAAATCAATTATTCTAAACGCCTGGTAACCCATTGTGTTTGACGCCAATATTGCTATATCCTCAAATCCGTCCGGGAAATACAGCTGGTGATACAAAGGCCTTTCTGAATATGCCTCATCCGGAAGGTCAGGCACGTTAATCCATCTGAGCGATGTTGACTCAATATCGCCGTATGCCACAATCAGGTTTTCAGAGCGGAGGTTTATTTCATCAGCGTTTAAACCAGTGGAATTTTCGAGTGTGATTTTAGTTTTAAGATTATCCAATACAAATGAAACCACAGCGAAACGTTTCAATCCGAAACTGACAGGTCCCTCGGAGAAATCATCGTTTACAGGCAGATGCTCGGGGATAAGCCCCATACCGCGCATCGGAAGATTGATAAAACTGTCCAGGCGATTAATCCTGCTGCCAACAAGGTCGTACAGGATTAGGTCATCACCATTGAGAATATACAGGAGATTATCCGATGCGAACGACGCCTGATGGATTTCACAAAACGGCAGTTCATATCCGAAGAACGGAGATGTTTCATCATCGTCATTATCGCTGGAGATTTCATAAACCATGATTTTCATTCCGCTCGATTCAGTGGAATGAACGGGCACGAAAAATCGCCTTCCTGACGGGCTGAATGAGGGGAAATCGCATCCGGCTATACAGGTTATCGATGTCTCATCTGGGGTTTCGACCCATTTGCGCAAGTCGATAAAAACAACCGTTGCATTATCCGATGACATATCCCGCAAAACCATAGGCGGATTGCCGTTTCCCGATTCAATCTCAACGCCATTGGGGAATGTAGCAACCGCAAACCTGCCGTCGGGAGAAAAGCCGTATTCATTAAAAGTTCCGGATGGGAATTTGCCGTTACGCTCATCGCCGTTTGGAGTTCGTGTGAGCTGGATTGTTTTCGCATTGGTAAAATCCATAAGGAGAAGTTCGTTTGTGAAATCCTTATGATTGAATTTACGCCCAAGCGCAAAGCTGCCATCGGCGCATACTCTGACTGACAGCAAGCCATGCCCACCGGGAATGTTTATCAAATTTCTTTCAAACGTTTCAGTGTTGAATCGATAGAAGCCGTAATCTGTCTTGCCAGCTGAATTATAGATATTAATGTATGCGATTATTTCATGCGGATGCGCATCCTCGTCAGATAAAGCAACTTGAGTGGAGAGGGTGAAAATCAACGCCAGAAGTATGGCTAATGTATTTATCAAACCGCGATTCACAGGTATATGGTAATCCATTCTTTTCAGTGCTGATTATATCCGCCTTGCGATTATTGTCCACATAAAAAAAATCAGCATCTAAAAATAGTGGATTACAGATTAAGCGATACGGTTCAAGTTGATTGTCAAAAACGTCCCCCACCTCAACCCCATAAGCGCTAAGTTAAACTTTTCGTTGCCAGGTAGTATTCACTCAATTCCCGACTGATGCATCATCCGAGCCCCGAACGTTAGTGAGGGGTAACCTCGAAGCTGCTATAAACCTTGCTTACCCCTCACTAACGTTTGGGGCTCTGATTTCAATGTCCGGCTTTACAGTTCATTGCGATTTTACAGTAGTTTAAA
>JAGGVT010000213.1 GCA_021157815.1 bacterium
AGTTTAGTTTCATGCCGGCGGAAATTCTCGGCAACGTTTACGAGCAGTTTCTGGGTAAAGTGATACGGTTGACGAAAGGGCATCAGGCGAAAGTCGAGGAGAAACCGGAGGTCAGGAAGGCTGGCGGCGTATATTACACTCCCGCGTACATTGTCGATTACATCGTGGAAAACACAGTCGGGAAATTATGCGGCGGCAAAAAGCCGAAGGACATTGCAAAACTCAAAATACTCGATCCGGCATGCGGTTCGGGTTCATTCCTGCTGGGAGCGTTCCAGTACCTGCTCGATTATCACCTTAAATACTACACCGATGAAATGGATAAAACCGGAAAAGTACCCAAGCCTCCATCGCAGACCGGAAAGGGGAAAAAGAAGCGGGACAGGCAGGCGATTTACCAGGGGCAGGACGGCGGTTGGTATCTTACCACTACTGAAAAGAAACGAATTCTGTTGAATAACATCTACGGCGTCGATATCGATTCGCAGGCGGTCGAGGTTACCAAACTGTCCCTCCTGCTGAAAGTTCTCGAAAATGAGAACAAGGACACGCTTCACCAGCAAATGTTTCTAATCAAGGAACGCGCCCTCCCTGATTTAAGCGACAACGTCAAATGCGGCAACTCGCTGATCGCCTCCGATTTCTACACCCAGTCGGAGCAAACGCTCATGTTCGATGACGAGGAACAGTATCGCATCAACGCCTTCGACTGGGACGTCGAGTTCCCGGATATCATGAAGGGGCGCAACCCCGGGTTTGACGCGGTGATTGGCAATCCGCCGTATCGTAGGGAGCTGGATTATAAGCATCTAATGGATGAAATCGCAAAAACAAAGTTTGGACAAAAATATCGTGCTCCAAGAATGGACCTTTGGTATTACTTTATTCATCGTAGCCTGGAATTGCTTAAAACTGGAGGCCAGCTCAGCTTTATTGTTAATGCTTATTGGGTAGCTGCCACAGGTTCAGAGAAGTTGATAAAAACACTAAGAGAAAAAGCACAAATTGATGAGATTTTCTTTTTTAAAAAACTAAGGGTCTTTACGAATGTTTCTGGACAACATATGATTATTCGTATCACTAACAATAATGATAAAAACACCACACTTATAAAATTGGTTGAACCAACCTCTGAAATAAGCGCAGAGCCTTTCGTTACTGGAAACTCATCAGTTAATGAATTTATGAAAGCTCACGATCAATTGTTTACTGAAAACAAGGTTGATCTTGAACCACCTGCAGGGGAATTACTTTCCAAGATTGGCAAATGGCCCATTCTTAATTTGCTCGGTAAAGTACGACAAGGGATCGCAGAAAATCCTTCTGTTATTAACAGAAAGACTAATGAGAAGTTTGGCAATATTTGGGAGATTGGAGAAGGAGTATTTACAATACGACCAGAGAATGTGAAAAAACTTAATCTCAGTAAAACTGAGAAAAAACTTCTTCGAGCTTATCATGATTTGTGTGATCTTGGTCGTTATCAAATCGCATCAAAACCATCTTTTTTCATAATCTATTCAACTAGGTACACATGTCCCGATATAAATAGATATCCTAAAATCAGAGATCATCTCAAGCGTTTCAAGGTAATAATGAATGCGAGAAGAGAGACCCAAAAGGGATCAAATAAATGGTGGCATCTACATTGGCCCAGAGATGAAGAAATTTGGAAATCTGCAAAAATCATGTCAATTCAAATGGGAAAAAGACCAATGTTTGTTCCTTCGCTGAATCCTGTTTATGTTCCTTTCAGTGTCAATGTATTTTTGCCATATCAAGAGACGCGAGAACATATTCATTATATAACAGGAGTATTAAATTCACGCCTGATATTCAAATGGTACCAACATTACGCAAAGCGTCGTGGTGTTGGTTTAGAAATTAACGGTAATGTCTTAAGCAAAACACCAATCCGCACAATCGACTTCACCGACCCCGCTGACAAAGCGCGCCACGACAAGATGGTCAAGCTGGTTTCTAATATGCTGACTCTCCACAAGCGAATTCAGGAATCCAAGACACCGCACGAGCGTGAAATGATTCAGCGTCGGATTGTCGCGACAGATCGTCAGATAGATAATCTGGTCTATGAGCTTTATGATTTGACTGATGAGGAGGTGGCGGTGGTCGAGGGGAGTTAAACATACTATTGCCAACCTTCATTGATGCACGATTCTCTACTAAAGCAATTTAGCTAAGGTGGTATTGATTATGAATAGTTCAGAGGATTTACGAATAATAAGATTTATTGATGGATTTCACTACTCATTTGAAATTCTTGATTATGCTTATTTGTCTCTACATGACACATGTTGCTTAATAGGAGAAGATAATAGTAATCTAATCCCTGCTTTGGCAAAGTGCTGGACTTTTATTGATTCTGTTCATCGAATAAGAGCATTAGCAGATTCTGTGCCAGGACTGAGTAAACGTGATAAGAATTATCGTCAATTTTATAATGAAACTAAACCTGCTAAAGACTTTCGAAATTACATTCAGCATTTGCGCACAGAATTATCAAAAAAAACAATAAATCCTTTTCCAGTTTGGGGTTCATTGGCGTGGGTTAATAAAGACGATTCATCTCTAAGTCACATTGTCATATATGGGGGACAGATCGAAAATCAAAAATATTCTGGTTGTGTTTTTGATATGGAAAAACAGGACTGGGTTAGCAAAGTTAGTCTTGTAATAAAAGACCTATCCATTCATTTTGATCCAGTTTATAAAGACTGTATCACTTTCAAAAACTTCATAATTCCCTGGCTAGATAATCACTATAAACAAGATATAAAACGCATTAGCGGTTTGAAAATTATCGATGTTAAGATGTTACCCATGGGGAACCCGGTTACGCGTCGCGACTGATGTAAGTTGGGGAAAAAGGGGACGGGTGCATTTATCGTGTCGATTAACATTGGCAATCCGCTGAAACAAATGCCAGGGATTCCGACCGTTCGACTGCGCTCAGATTCTATAGACGGGACGTTTATGACACGGCCGATGAGACATCAGCGCTACGAAAGGGATTCCGACCATCCGCTGCGCGAATGTCGGAATGACGTAATATGTAACCCGGTGTCCCTTCACCGGGGCTTTGCGTGAGATAGCCACCTGTTTCCCCGGCAAAGGGATGCCGGATTACATTAAATATGTTCCTTTTTCAGTTTGTAGCCCGGCTACTTTCTAAGCCGGTTTTGAGATACGTTTGCTTTTTTCGGTTTGGTAGTCATCCCAGTGGAGTTCTTTTGTTACTTTGGGGGAGAGTCCATGCACCATGATTGAGAAACCGTTAGGTTCGGCGTAGTTTTCCTCCAGATCATCGACGAAATCCTCAAACCTTGCATACTCTTCATAGGGAATCCATAAAGCCTCAAAGATTTCCGTTTCATCGAAGTCCTCATCAGGGGAACCAGTACCGCACCAAATAACGACCGAATTCTCGAAATTGGCTTCAACCCTGTTAATTATCTCATTGATAAATTCATGTCTTTCAATTTTACCGGATTCCATGTTACTCACCTTGTACCTTTTGATTAATCAATTGGAACAGACCATCCGCATCGTTTTTAAGATGTTCAATCTGATGCTGTTCCACAGGCGTTGGGCTGTAATCACCTAAAACTCTCAGTTTCCATGCTCGTTTCAACAATCTATCCACACTGACAGGATAATCCTGAATTGCCCTATTAGCCTGCCAATGCATTTCCGGGCGAGGCCACGTTCCAGGATTCGGATTGGGCCTGGCCATCCCGTTTCTATTTATCCTGTCAGGCACAATTACCTGTTTCTTTTCCAATAACGCATTAAATGCAAATCTAAGCGCGTAATAATATCTGGATGCCGCAACATTGAACATTTGCTCCGTTAAGGCAAGATCACTCATTTCTTTATTCTCAACACTTTTTTTCCAAAATGCATCTACTCGTTCATTTCTGTTCATTAACGATACCTGAAAATATCAAATTTCAACTGTCGAATTAGTGTCATTAATAATAATATCATAAAAAGGGGACAGGTTCATTTATCGTGTCGATTAATATTGGCGATCCGCTGAAACAAATGCGAGGGATTCCGGCCGTTCGTTGCGCTCATGTTCTATAGACGGGACGTCTATGACACGGCCGATGGGACATCAGCGCTACGATGAACGTTTTTACTCTTCCAGAATATAAACAGCTACATCACGCCGTCCGAATTTCAGCGCTTCTTTGCGGGATTCATAGAATAAATCTATTCTCAAGCCCTTAATCGCGCCCCCGACATCATCCGCAACCGCGTATCCGTAACCCTCGACAAACAATTTGGTTCCCAACGGGATTACTTTTGGATCAATCGCAACGATGCCATATTTGGCTTTTTTCCCTGTGGCGGTTATTCCATCCGACCATTTGCCGGTCGATCTGGGACCGGCATCGTAGGCAGTCGCTTCCATTTCAAGAACGCGGCGTCCGCGATATCCGCTGCGGGACATTGTCAACACACGTGAACCGATATGCTTGACTCCGGGAGTTGACGTCTTGATGATTCGCTCACTTTTTTTCTTGGTCAGCGTCAATTCACCATTTTTATAGTATTTCCGGTACGTTACTTCCTTAATGCCGGGTTTCCCGCGATCGATTGTCTTTACTCTGCCGCGCGGAAGTGAACTGTCAGCGATCATTTCAAAATGTGGAAGGACAGGCTCCTCTCTGACCTCATCCTCAGTGGTAACTCTGGTAATAGTAACAGCCATGCCGTCGCTGAGCTTTGTGTCCGGTGATGGCTTCACTCTGTCGAGATAGCCGAGGTTAATCGATTCTGCATTCTGGCGAATCAAATCTCCAACTGTTCTACCTGTCGTGGCAGCGTTCCAAGAGTTATCATGCTCAACGATTTGGATTATTCTCGCTCGTTGGATAACATAAATCGACTCGGAATAACCGGGAATTTTCATTGCGCTGATACGGTCATTCACAGTAAGAGGTGATGACAGACAAATTAGTCCCGCGGTTGGGGAGTCAAATCCCCTGGCGATTCGAACGCAGCCCTCATCCAGATATATTACCTGCGGTGTAATGGGGGGTACCATCATGGTGAACGCGAGTATCAACGCGCCAAATGACAGCCCAAGATATAATAACAACATACCCCCCTTGGAAAGGGAGGTAAAACTGAAACTTTCGCTCATATTTCTTGTTTCCCTGCTCAATTTAACGCAAAAATGGTAACCCTGCCTGTGAGTGATGTCAACCATTTGGCTTTTAATCAGGTTCACTATCATAAAGCCGGATTTTCCCATGCAATCCACGATGTCTGCTTTCGCTGAATAATCCAGCAGTTACGGAGCATATTCCACCTGTATCAGGCGGTAAATCTCAAAGCGTTTTTTTATATTTTTTTTTCAGGATTTGTTTTGATGCGGTGTTATGTTCTATGATATTGTAATGAGTAATTAAGAGCTTGTGTGATATAAATTTCAAAAATGAAAGCTCAAAGAGGATATCATGTTTAAGAAATTTCAAGTTGAGGACCTGGTTCAGGAAACCGACAGCAAAATAGTAATGCTTGTAATGGATGGCGTAGGCGACATACCCCATCCCGATTATGATTTCAAAACCCCTCTTGAGGCAGCGAAAACTCCAAACATGGATAAACTAACCGAGAAATCCGTGCTTGGAAGGATTGTGCCTGTGCATTACGGCATAACGCCCGGAAGCGGTCCCGGCCATCTTGGACTGTTCGGATATGACCCGCGAAACTACACGCTTGGCCGCGGAGTCATGGAGGCACTTGGGCTGGACATTCAGATGTTCCCAAGCGATGTCGCTGCCAGGGGTAATTTTGTGACGATGGACAAGAACGGGATAATACTCAACCGTCGTGGAGGGAAGGGAGAGGAGGCTCGTCTCACAACTGAAGAATCAACAGAACGGGTGAAACTGCTTTCCGAGAAAGTCAAAAAAATCCTGTCCATAGAAATTCTGTTGACTCCTGGACTGGATCACAGGTTTGTCGCTATTTTCCGCGGCAGGGAAATACGCGCTAACATGACCGATGCCGACCCGCAGCAAACAGGCAAGCCGATATCGCAAATACGGGCGCTCGATTCAAATTCGCAAATCTCGGCTCAAATCGCAAACGAATTCATCCTCAGAGCAAACAAAGTGCTGGCGGATTTTGAATACGGCAACGCATTGGTGCTTCGCGGATTCTCGAAACGCCCAAACTGGCCCACAATGAAACAGCGATTCAAACTCGACTGCTGCGCGATTGCGGAATACCCAATGTATCGCGGCATCGCACAAATTCTCGGCATGGATAAACTGGCAGCTAGCAGCGGCGCTGAGGAAGCATTCAAAACCTATGTAAAAAACCACGATAAATATAATTTCTTCTTTATCCACATCAAGAAAACGGACTCCTACGGTGAAAGCGGATTATTCGAGGAGAAGGTAAAGGTAATCGAGGATGTCGATTCCGCGCTTCCGATAATTCTGGACAAAATGCCCGACACTCTTGTGATTACAGGTGACCATTCAACTCCGGTTTACATGAAAGGGCATTCATGGCATCCAGTGCCGATCCTAATCCACTCCGACTATTGCGGCACTGACCAGACTAAACGATTCACCGAAAACGAATGCAACATAGGCGGCTTGTCAACATTCCCCGCCCGCCACATGATGAACCTCGCTCTCGCAAACGCAATGAAGCTTGAGAAGTACGGGGCGTAGGGCGGTTAGAATAAAGGGGACAGAGACGAATGTCACTCGGTTAGCTAGTTGTATCAATATCTAGCGGATTTAACTTTTGGAAAATTATCATATCTATTAAAAGG
>JAGGVT010000199.1 GCA_021157815.1 bacterium
GTCATTCCGGGCTTGACCCGGAATCCATCTTCAAGCCTGGAAGACGTGGATTCTGAATCAAGTTCAGAATGACAATTTGCCATCTTTGAGGAAAGATAAAATTAAAACAGGGTTTCTCAACAGCCCCTGGAAGTCCGCCGCACAAATGGTAATCTACACTGCAATTAGAAATCACTAGTTCAATTAGATATGGAAAATATTGTTCGTGTTTATTTCAAAACTCGATTGAATAGCTTGCGAGGTGGATGTCTTTGAATTTGTCGGGGTAATCGTCGCCGACAATCCATGGCATTATGTCTTTGGCTTCGCCGTAGTGGAGCATGAATCGCTTGCAGCCGAGGGATAATCCGCTAGTGGGTTTGCCGTTGATGCGTCCCCAACGTACGATTGTCCAGGGAGTTATCGCGATTTCGATTCCCCAATTTTTGCGATTTTCTGTGGACTTGTCTATAACGCCACCATTTCTGGTTTTGATTTTTATTTTTTCCTTATCGGTTGCGTAATGAATCCAAGGGAGCGGTTTGATTGACCATCCGGTGCGGATTCGTTTGACCGTTTCGCCTTTGCCGTCGATGTAGTCGCTGTCCATTTTCTCCGAGCAATAGCCGTAATCGAGTCCCGGGAGGATTGTCTGGATTATTCCGAAACATCCTCCCTCGCCTTGTTTTTCAGCGGTTAAATCGATTTCATCATCGGTGGTTTTCCCGTGGAAAATATTCGAGCGGTGATACATTCCGAATTTAGTCCATGGTGTGATGTAGCCAGCGTAGGCATCGTAACGCTCGGTGCCATGTAAGCTGCGCCGTGGGAAATCAGTGTCGTTGCGGACAAGATAGTCATATCCGAGCTCGCCTTGAATCACAAATCCGGCGCCGAATACTCCCGCGAATTTCAGCGGGTAGATTAGCGCGACAGGATCAGCATCGAGCTGGTCGAGATTTATTTTGTCACCGGGGAAATGCCTCAGTGAATGAGACTGCCCGATTCGGAATCGACGAATATTCGCTAGTCCTGCGGGGTTGAAGAAGAGGCATTGTTCATCGCCGCTGACAGCGGTCATGGCAGTGCCGAGTCCGAGTGTTCGCGCGCTTAATTGTGAGTATTGCGGCGGTGATTGATTACCGGATGATGCCAGCGACAATCCAATCAGGAGGAAAGTGAATAGTATTGATATTGAAAGCAGTTTCATTTTTTGTTTAGGCAGTTAATGTGTTCAGCAACGCCTTCTTCCCGGTTAATGAGAAACCGGGCTACGTTGCTTATCAACTTACTAACCTGCTAACTTACTAACCTGCTAACTTGCTAACCTGCAACTTACTAACCTGCTAACTTACTAACTTACTAACCTGCTAACTTACTAACCTGCTAACTTGCTAACCTGCTAACTCTAAAAAAACTTAATATTCTTCTTCAGGCTTTTCGCATACTCGGTAAGCAGTTTCGCGATTTTTTCGAGGTCGCCGAGATGAACGACTTCCACAGTTGTGTGCATGTATCTGTTCGCAAGCCCTATCAGCGCAGTTGGGACACCGCCGCGTGATATATTAATGGAATCAGCATCGGTGCCGGTCCTTCCGCCGCTTGCGGTGTGTTGGAGTTTGATTTTGTTTTTCTTCGCGACGCTTAAGATGCCGTCAAGAACAACGGGATGAATCGCGGGACCGAAGTCAACCACAGGGCCATCGCCGCATTTGACATCACCGTATTTCTCCTTGACACATCCGGGATGGTCGGTTGCCTGAGTAACATCGATTGCAATCGCGACATCAGGTTCCAGATGATACGCGGCTGTCTTTGCGCCGGTGCCGCCGATTTCCTCCTGTACGGATGAAACGGCAATCACGCAGGCATCAATTTTCGAACCTTTGAGCATCCTTAGTACTTCAGCGACAGCCCATATCCCGATTTTGTTATCCATACGGCATCCCACGGCAAGGTTGTTTTTCAGCATCTCGAATGTTCCGTTGATGGAGATATAATCACCGACAGAGACCATTTTCTCGGCATTCTTTTTATCTTTCGCGCCGATATCAATCCAGAGTTCCTCGTGTTTAGGAACTTTTTTCCTGTCCTCAGGGGGAGTCATGTGGATCGCTTTCTTACCGATTACTCCAAAAATATTTCCTTTTTTGTTATGGATAACCACGCGCTGGGCGATGAGTGTCATCGGGTCAATTCCTCCGACCTGCATGAAATGGACATAACCCTGGTCGTTGATAAATGTGACAATCAGTCCGACAGCATCGCCGTGGCCGACAAGCATAAGGCGTGGTTTGCCTTTCGGATTGAGGATTGCGATAGCGTTGCCGTACGCATCATATTTGGTTTCGTCGGCGTACTGTTTCGCGTATTTCATCCAGACCTCCTGCGCGCTGCGTTCGAATCCGGATGGCATAGGCATGTTCGTTATTTCTTCCAAAAACACTAGTGATTCTTTTCTCATTTGGTTTTCCTCTCGGTTGTTTTTTTTAACATACGTTAATTAAGCACATTAGCCCCTGTGACAAAGTACTAGTTTTAGCAGAGGAAGAGGCATAATGTCAACATAAATCCGGGCGATGGTTTGTCGCGTTACAGATTTTCGGACAAGGCTGTCCGCGTTCCAAATCAATCTACTAAATTCATCCACTTACTAACTTACTAACTTGCTAACCTGCTAACCTGCTAACTTGCTAACCTGCTAACCTGCTAACTTACTAACCTGCTAACCTGCTAACCTACTAACCTGCTAACCTATTCCTGTAGCTCAAGTTCAATCTCGACCTTCATTTTCTTATCGCCCCTGTAAATAGCAAGAGTAACCTTGTCGCCAATTTCCATCTTGCGGATTATCTTCTGGAATTCCATCGGGGTTGTGATTTTTTCACCGTTAACCGCGACAATGATATCTCCGCCAATGAATATTCTAAACTGCCTGAAAGCCACAGCACTATCTCCACCTTTTAATCCGGCTTTGTATGCGGGTGAGCCGGGTTCAACTCTTTGAATGAGAAGCCCCTCGGTAACCGGAAGGTTGAGATACGAGGCGAGTGTCGAGACAACGGGGAACGTTTCCACTCCCAGATATGGTCTTCTGACTTTGCCATATTGAATGAGGTCATTCATTACCTGTCTCGCAATGTTGATTGGAATAGCAAATCCTATTCCCTCGCTTCCGCCTGACTGGGAAAATATTGCGGAGTTGATTCCGATAACCTCACCGTATGAATTGATGAGAGGACCACCTGAATTGCCGGGATTGATTGTGGCATCTGTCTGAATCATGCCTTCAAGTTCCTGGTTATTTATTTTTATTGTGCGATTCAACGCGCTGATGAAACCAACCGTGCATGTTCCAGACAAGCCGAATGGATTTCCAATCGCAACCGCGCGTGAACCGACTTTGAGTTTGTCACTGTCTCCAAGAGATGCGACAGGCAGTGATTCGTGCGGCTCCTCCTTGAGTTTGATAACCGCCATGTCGCTGATTTCATCGTATCCGACAACTGTCGCCTCCTCGCTTTCGCCGTTTGAGAAGGTAACGTACAATTCGCCGCGGCTGGTCAGGGCGTTGCGAATTACATGGAAGTTCGTCAGGATATATCCCTTTGAATCGACAACAACACCGCTTCCAGTACCTTTTTGCGGAATAAGGTCACCGCGCCAGAAATTATAGGCGTATCGTACTGTTGTGATATGCACAACCGCGGGAGAGACATCCTGGTAAATGGACTGCACAATTTTCTCTTCCGTATCGACCTGCGGATATTCTAATCTGATATTATTGTCAACCGGTTGAGCGGTTGGAATGGTTGAATCGGGTTCAAGATTAGCAGCTGTTTGATTCGCGGATGGTGAATCGTTCGCGATGTTT
This sequence comes from bacterium, assembly GCA_021157815.1. GTDB lineage: Bacteria > JAJVIF01 > JAJVIF01 > JAGGVT01 > JAGGVT01 > JAGGVT01. The sequence goes on from JAGGVT010000199.1 coordinate 3,854, forward strand.
GTGAAAATTAGATAATTCAATCCGACCACCGCGACAGTGCCACCCATCACAGCCGAAAGGAATATCAGAAGGAATAATTTTTTTATTGACATTCAAAACCTCGCATAATGATTTTTCAGACAATGAATTATACAGAAATAATAATGATATGACCAAGCCTTATGGGTATTGGTTCGCAAATGTGGGTGGATAAAAATCAAGGAGAACCCCGGCGAGGGGACGCTGGGTGGCAATTTGATTTCACAGAGTTTGGCAGGAAGACCCCGGCGAGGGGACGCCGGGTTACGGTTTGCGTTGTAGGCAGGCAATTTTCCCGGGAAATGGATTCCCGGGCTACATTAACTTTTAAACCTACTAACCTGCTAACCTACTAACCTGCTAACCTGCTAACCTGCTAACTTGCTAACTTGCTAACGTTTTTATGCATTCTGATTCTCCAGAAGGGGCGCGATATCAAGAGCGCGTTCGATTGAACTGTTCTCTAATTCTCTCAGGTCGATATCCAGAGGTTCGGGCATTGTGGCTCCATTGCTGCCTCTGAGCAGGGTTATCATTGGCTGGAATGGCCTTTGGTAATTCGCCTCACGTACGATGCCCTCCTCACCTGATCTTAGTTTCACATATGTTCCGGGCGGATAAATTCCGAAAATATTCAGGAATATGGTTGTTATCTCAGATGAAACGAGCACATTCGGTGACTGGTAGATCATCTGCGCGGCGGCGTGGAAATCGCGTTTGACATTATGCAGCGGGTCGGTGATTGCCATGTCATAGACATTGGCAACAATCATAATCTGCTCCATTATGCCGAGTTTTTCTCCCTTGATGCCTCTAGGGAATCCCTTGCCATCAAATCGCTCGTGATGGTTTAACACAATAGTGAGCATTTTTTCATTGAACCCGCCATGTTTCATCAGGTAGCGGTATCCGGTCATGGGATGATTGCGATACACATCCGGATTCTTATCCTCATCTGCCGGATGGATAATCTTGCCGACATCGTGCATCAAAACCGCTTCTCCAGCCGCGATAATATCGCCCTTTTTAAAATCGAACACCTTTGCAAGCGCTGTGAAAACCACAAGGGTATTAAACGAATGGGAGTATATTTTTGAATTGAAGAGGAAAATGTCCATCAGGCTCAAAGTTTTGGATTCATCCGCCAGCATCTGAGAGACAACGTCCTGCGCAACATCCCTGACCGGTGCAAGGTCCACATTGCTGCCCTCCTGCATTGTCTTCAGAGCTTTCTCAAGAGTGTTTACAGCGCGGAGTTTTGTCTCCTGCCTGACAGCCTCCCTATGTGTGATATTTTCCATGAGACTAACATATTCCCTTCGCTTAAATCGCGGTTCACGCGGCATTTCATCAGCGAAGAAAAAGCCCTCGTTGAAATCCTGTGATGTTTTCGCTGGTTCATCCCATGTTTCATGCACATCCGGGATTTGTTCCGCAATCTCTTCGGCAATAATCTCTATTTTGTCAGGTTCACCCTCAATCGTGGATGTTTCCTCAGGTGCCAGCTCGGTTATTGATATTGGTTCGCGATACCTGACCTTTTGAATTCCCCGCGCGGTTAGTATTTCCAGGATTGCGGGTGTAATCAGCGTTCCGCGTGCGAGAAGAAGTTCATCATCCTCGTCAAACAAATCCTCTTTGAGTTCCGATTCAACCTCAATATCATCCAGTTTGAAGAACATATGTTTTTTTTCCTGTTCCTGAGTTTGAGTTATATCGCCGACGCTCTGCGCAAGAGAAAGGCTTTTCATCTGTGAATCAGCATAGAGGACATCCGCTACAACAGCCATGCAGGATTCGCATATTTCAATATGCTTAAGCCAGAAATTCTCCTGTTCCGGCGAGAGTTTATGCTCTAAAAGAGCAAGAGCGATTCCCTCATCCACAAACCTTCTGCAGAGGTCTTCCTTTTTTATTATTTTCTTTATTTTTTCTTTCATATCAGCTTACCTGCTTAAATGCTATTTTGCTCTCACGCGGCTGTGCGGCTGCTGTCCTCCATCATGATTCGCCTTAATGTTACAAGCGATTTCTGAATCAGCGCGCCAACACTTCCCTCAGGCATTTTCAGTTCATCGGCGATTTCCTTGTATTTCATGTTTCTAATATATCTCATGGTTAGCGCCTGTCTTGCCAGTTCAGGAAGTTTGGCTATCTGCCGTTTGAGATCCTGAATTTCACTTTTCTCAAGAACCTTGACATCCGGGGCAAAATGGCTGTTGTCCGGAATATCCATTGGCAGGTCATCAAGCGAAATGTTATCCACTCCTCTACCGCGTTTGATGGTAAGTATCTTGCGGTAATACTGGCGCACTCTATTGATTGTCAGGCTGTGAATGTATGTTTTCAGAATTGACTGCTTTCTGAAATTCTTAATTCCCTTAACAAGGTCCTCGAAAACGTCATGGCAGATATCCTCGGCATCCTGGTCAGACAGCCTGTAATTTTTTCCCTTTATGAGCTGATAGACATAAGCGTAGAAACCATCATACAGAATTTTCCACGCGTGGTCGTCGCCAGCTTTAAGCATATCAACAAGCTCGGATTCCGAAAGGTCTCCAAAACGCCTTTTCGATTTAGCTTTCATTTTATCCAGTGCAGATTCGCTCAATTCAGACTCACGCTTAGAGTGTTCTTAAATTGATATTCAATTACGAAATGAAAACTCAATTCCGTATTAATATCGCCATAAAAGGTATGTTATGGACGAAAAGAGGTATTTATTATGGTGCAGTTGGTGTTGAATTAAAACAAGACATTAAAGTTGTGGTGCGGCAGGGGACTGAAGCTCCGGCTTTCCGGCAAGGGTGCCGAAGCTCCCGGCATTCCGACAACATCATGCTAAAGAATCGTTGTTTGAAGGCTTTGAAATGTGTTTTTCTTAATGTTATAATCGCTGGGCGTTATGAGAAATTTAATTGCAGGCATCGGCATTATTATTCTTGGTGAGCTTGTCATAAAGCTTCACCTGAACTGATATTTCAACCCCCACACAAGTTTGTGGGGGTTTTGCTTTAATTCATTCTATTTGATTTATATTCAAGGAGATATATCAATGGCTAAGATTCATACTTGTGTAAACGGCAAACTGGTTCCCAAAGATGAAGCCACAATTTCACCCTACGACCACGGATATCTGTACGGCGACGGCACTTTCGAGGGCATCAGAATCTACAACGGTCGCATTTTCAAGTTCAAGGATCATATGGACAGGCTATATGATTCATTGAAAGTTCTTCGAATTGAGATAGCGATATCTCGTGAGGAGCTTGAAGCTGATATCATTAAAACAATCCAGAAGAACGAATTATACGATAAAGGCTACATTCGCCTTGTGATTTCACGAGGGATTGGCGACCTGGGCATCAATCCGCGCAAATGCACTCATGATCCGACTGTGGTAATCATCGTTGATTCAATTCAGCTTTATCCCGAGGAGATGTACGAAACCGGAATTGATGTTATTACATGTTCAACCCGTAGAATGGTTTCGCAATCGCTGAATCCCAGAATCAAATCACTTAATTACTTATGCAACATATTCGGAATCTTCGAGGCAAATAAACAGAACGCGCAGGAGGGAATCATGCTCACAATTGACGGGTATGTTTCCGAGGCGACTGTTGACAATCTCTTCCTGAAGAAAAACGGCCAGATATGGACTCCACCTCTTTATCTTGGAATCCTCGAGGGCATTACCCGCAACACTGTCATGGATCTTGCGGTAGAAAAAGGCTATAAGATGGAAGAAAAAACATTCACTATTTTCGATGTTTACACCGCGGATGAGGTATGGCTGACAGGTTCAGGAGCGGAGCTTATTCCAATCAAGGATGTTGATGGTTTGATAATCGGCGAGGGTAAAGCTGGTCCGGTTTTCAAGGAACTGAGAGCTGCATTCCAGGAGCTGACAAGGACGACGGGGTTTGAGATTCCAAGGAAGTAGATAGTAGTCAAAGGTTGATTTTTATATCTCATCCCCCCCTTAATCCCCCCGCGAGCGGGGGGAGTTTTTTTTATATTTGCATCACTGATCTATATATTTGCGAAGGGGAGAAACAACACTCTCCCTTCCCGTTCGCGGGGAGGGGTGGGGTGGGGGTTTTTGGTTTGCGATGACTTTTCCGACAATCTCTAAAACCCTCTGCTATTTTTACTTGTGTAATTTGTTATTATGGCAATTGATTTAGCTCAACAATTTTGGTAGTTTTAAATTAGTTTAAATTTGGCAGTTGACTGGTTTGAAGTGAACCAGGCAACCGGGGATTGCTTATCGTGCCGGGCATTTGGTTTTTAAATTTCATTTTTTAAAAGCAAAGCATTGACATCTGAAACACCCCAGATAGTAATCATCACAGGAATCTCCGGAGCGGGGAAATCATCAGTCCTGCGCTGTTTCGAGGACATGGGATTTTTTACGATAGACAATCTGCCACCGCCGCTCATGGACAAATTCATTGAGGTTTTTTATTCGTCCGGCTCGGAAATAAAAGGAGTCGCGTTGGTTATGGATGTCCGGGGTGGAACATTTTTTACTGACACAATTGATGTTCTCGAAAAGCTAAAAAACTCCGGTTACGATGTCAAGATAATTTTCCTTGACGCGCAAAATGATCTTTTGATTCGACGATTTAAGGAAGCCAGGCGTCCGCATCCTCTTGGCGGCAAAGAAGGTGTCGTTGTCGGTCTCGCCAGGGAGCGCGCCGCTCTTGAAGAACTAAAAAGAATGGCTCACACAATCATCGACACTACAAATTACACGATGAGCCAGTTGAGAAACAGAGTCATGTCAATCATGTCCGTTGACGAGCAGATTAATCCGCTCAGAGTCAGGATTGTCAGCTTTGGATATAAATATGGCGTACCGCTTGACGCTGACCTTTTAATGGATGTAAGATTTCTTCCTAATCCGCATTATGACGATACTCTCAGGCCTTTCACCGGAAAAGATGATGTGATACAGGACTATGTAATGAATCATCCTTCGGGAAAGGAATTCATTAAAATATTTGGAGAGTTTGTCAGTTTTTTAATCCCTCATTATATTGATGAGGGTAGATTCAGCCTTACAATAGCGGTAGGATGTACAGGCGGAAAACATCGCAGTGTTGTTATTGCGTTGAAACTCAGCGAAACGCTTTCGAAACTTGGGGTGGATGCAAACATTATTCATAGAGACATCCACAAGGATTAATACCAGCCTTGTGGCGTTTAGTATTGTATTATGCTATTCAAAAAGTAAAAGGTGAGGTATAAAAAATGCGTGTTTTTATCAATGGATTTGGAAGAATAGGCAGAATGAGCATGAGAATTGCTCATCAGGTAAAAGAGTTCGATTTTGTCGGCATCAACGATGCGACCTATTTTGACCAACTCGTTCACCTTTGCCACTACGACACCACGTATGGAAAATTCGAGGGTGTTCTTGAATATGACGGACCAGCGGATGATCCAACGAAGGGAACTCTTACGCTTGGCAGGCACACATTAAAACCGGTTACTGAGCGTGACCCGGCAAAACTCCCTTTAAAAGACCTGAATGTTGATATCGTGCTTGACTGCACAGGCGTTTTTAAAGAACGCAAACAAGCTGAGAAATATCTTGAGGCCGGCGCGAAAAAAGTAATTCAATCCTCCCCGGGAAAAGATGTGGATAAAACGATTGTTTATGGAATCAACCATAAGGAATACAATCCGAACAAGCACAATATTATTTCAAATTCATCATGTACCACAAACTGCCTTGCTCCAATTATCAAAATCCTTGATGAGAATTACAAAATACTCAACGGGTTAATGACTACTATTCACGCTTATACGGCATCCCAGAAACTTCTCGACCACTATCACAAGAAGGATTGGCGTCGGGCAAGAAGCGCCGCGGAGAATGTTATCCCGACATCCAGTGGAGCCGCGAAACAGATTGGCGTAATATTCCCTCATTTAAAAGGCAAATTGAACGGATATGCCCTGAGGATCCCCCAGCCGACAGTCAGTCTTGTTGATGTTGTAGTGCATGTCGAAAATCCGCCGAAAAGCATTGATGATATTAACGCAAAATTCGCAGAAGCCGCTGATGGCACTTTGAAAGATGTTCTTGGTTATACCGAACTGCCGCTTGTCAGCCGTGATTACTTCGGTTGCCCTCTGAGTTCGGTGGTTGACGGGCCTTTGACTGATCTTAGCGGAAACCTTATTAAGATTGTCGCATGGTATGATAACGAGTGGGGTTATTGCAACAGGTTGATTGACATAACAAAATGGGTAGCTACACATGGTTAAGACATTTTCAGAATATGTTCCAATTAAAAGGAAAGACGGTCGTGTAGAATGAAGATAGAATTGAAAAAAGTTGAAGATGTCGATTTGCAGGACAGGACTGTTTTTGTCCGTGTGGACTACAACGTCCCGCTGGATAATGCAATCATTGTTGATACCACGAGAATTGACAGGTCACTTCCCACACTTGACCTTCTACTCGACAAAGGCGCAAAGGTGATTCTGGCATCTCATCTCGGACGCCCGAAAGGAATAAAGGAATCGAGGTTTTCCCTTGCACCTGTAGCCAAATACCTGACCAGATACGCCAATGAGGATGTTCCGCTTATTGAGAATTATATCGAGGATTCAGGCGCATCAGTCCGGGAGGCGCTTGCCAATCACAGGATTGTTCTTCTTGAAAACCTTCGATTTTATGAAGAGGAAAAGAAAGGCGATGCTGAGTTTGCAAAAACTCTGGCATCTTTCGCTGATATATATGTAAACGATGCGTTCGGAACATCACACAGAGCGCATGCCTCCATGGCTGGCGTTCCAAAACACATACCCGGTTACGCCGGACTGCTTCTCAGGCATGAAATTGACAACCTGTCCAGAATCTTGAACATAAAAGACGCTGACCGACCTTTCATTTGCGTTCTTGGTGGCGCGAAAGTCGCGGACAAAATACCAATTATCAGTAATTTGCTCGAACGCGCTGATATAATCATGATCGGCGGCGGCATGGCATTTTCATTCCTGAAATGCCAGGGAATGAATGTTGGCTCAAGCCTGGTTAACGATAATTCAGTGGATGAGTGCCGCTATATTCTTGAAAAGGCTCAAAGGCTGGGAATAGATTTTGTCCTGCCAATGGATGTAGTCATCGCGCCGGGTGTTTCATCACAGACCGGGGAAAATGTCGATGTGGATAATATCCCGCATGGCATGATGGGTCTCGATATCGGACAGGAAACCAGGGAGGTTTTCATCAGCATACTACAAAACGCCCGTACTATTTTCTGGAACGGGCCTATGGGAGTTTTCGAAGAAGAACCGTTCAGAAAGGGTACCGACATGCTCGCGAAAGCGATTTCCGCCTGCGATGCTTTCAGCGTTATAGGCGGCGGTGATAGTGTGGTCGTTGTAAATGAGCTAGGCATCGCGGATGATTTCGATCACATCTCAACCGGAGGCGGCGCGAGTTTGGAATTCATAAGCGGCGTTAATCTTCCGGGAATCGCAGCGCTGCTTGATTAAGTGAAGTGATTAAGTTTAAATTGCACTTAAATTGAGCCAATCTAACAGATTTTTGTCATATAATTGAGAAACTATTGTGTGTTGATTTTTCCTGATTTGTATTTTAAATTATTATATTCCTTAATCAGGGTGAATACGTGAAAGAGAATTCTTCATCGTTTGCTGAGTATGAAAATCCACCAGTATCCGAAGTGGCGCTTTCTATCCAGTTTGAATCCTTGCAAAAACTAAAAACACCGTACATTGGGCTACTATGGCAAAAATATATTGATTCCCGCAGTAAATTAAATAAGGTTTGGGAGCAACCACTGTTGAAGGATAGATTTGAATTGTTTCATGATGAAAAGCTCGCACCAAGAATTGAATTATCAAATATCCCTCCACTTCAAAGATATTGGTTCTTAAATGAATCAGAGACAGAGCTTGTCCAGATTCAGGATAATCGATTCGTTCGCAACTGGCGTCGATTAGACACTTCAAAAGACTACCCTCGTTATAACAAAAATCGAGAGGACTTCATCAAGGATTTTGAGATATTTGAAACATTTCTTAAAGAGCATAACATTGGCGAAATATTGCCTAATCAATGTGAAGTAACCTATGTAAATCCAATTCCTGCTGAAGGCAAGTATGAAAGACCTGACCAGCTTCATAATGTTGTAACCTTCTTTCAATCTGAATACAGTGATTCTTTTCTTCCGGATTTGGAAAACATAAATTTCACTTTGCAATATGTTATTCAAAAAGAGGATAGCCTTCCTTTGGGGCGTCTTTATATATCTTTGCAATCTGTCACATCTAAAGATAATTCACTGATTTACCTAATAAAGCTTGTTGCGCGTGGTAAACCTATTGGAGAAGGGATTGACGGAGTTTTAGGTTTTATGGATATTGGTCATGAGTGGATTGTTAGAGGGTTTTCATCAGTTACAGCATCTTACATGCATGAATTGTGGGGTAGAAAATATGAGTCCTGATACTCTTACTGAGAGACATCTAAGTAGTGCCACAATCAGTGAATCAGAACTGTTGTCTGATTGGATTGAATCATTCTGCCAGCAAAAAGTTACTTATACATTGGGCACTTTTAAAATATCCGTTAATGACGCACCTCCAGTTCGATGGTTCCAAACCGCAATAAATAAACTAATTGATCTGAATGATTTAAAAGATAACTGGGATTCTGAAGGTGCCCCTTCGATAGATATTGATTGTATCCTTGCAGCAATAGTTTTATTAGCGCAAATCACACAGGATAATACTCCTGAACCATATATCTTTCCAACTCTTCAAGGTGGAGTACAAATTGAATGGAGCACAAAAAAAGCTGAAATTGAAATTGAGATTATTAATAAAAACACAATTCTTGTATTATTTGACAAACCGAATGGTGAAGAACTGGATTGGGAAGAAGAAATCTATGACAACATACCAAGACTGGTTAACTGCGTTAAGCAGTTAATATAAATCCATCCTCCAAAACATGCCCTTTTACTCAGAATATGTTGATAATACAACCATTTCTAATGAGGAAATCCTCTGGCGAAGAATACCTTTAATCAAAGGAAAAAATGGAATGTATAAGTATGATAACAGTCGCGAAACTTGGCGACCAACATCAGCTGCATTTAGATTAAGTGGTGTTGATTCTGCGATGTCAGTATTCATTGAGAGTATTGTTAGAGCATCAAATCGAGGTCCGGAAGATATTATTCTTGATAATCAAGTCTTGTCAAGTTTAACCGTTAAACAAATTCGCTCGCACGAACTTGGTATTTTTAAAGATGAAAATGTGGATTCCGCTCATGCAAATGTTTTTGATACTAAACCAGACAGATCTCGAACAGCTCAAAAAAGACTTCGAAAAGAACTTGCATTAATATCTCTATGGGTAATACCTCCACCTGAAATGAAAAGTGAATCTTAAGTGTTTTCCTAATCCCCCTGCAGATATCCAATGCTTCTGAGCAGGTTTCTGGTTTTCTCATTTACTTTTTCGTTTCTATCAAAACCCGCGAACATTTTGTCGCTCATGGGGAGGAATGTGAATGGTGCGCCGTCAACAATCTCGGGGATCTCGATATCGAACAATGAGTAAACGGATGGCGCTATATCCAAAATTGATGGCGTGTTATTATCTATTCGTCTGTTGGAGAAGAATATTCCGACTGTTGTGTTCGGGTCATAGGCGCAATGGTCGCCGCTCCAGAGGCGATCGTTGAATTCGAGTTCCTCCAGTGGCGCGCCGCCGAGGCAGGTTTGCCAGCTGATACGGTAGCCGTCCGCCATTCCGACAACCAGATCGGGCGCCTGATCCATGTGGTTGCCGTGATAGATTTCCTTGCCGTCATACGTGGCATCGAAAACAACCGCATTGTCATATTCGGGATCGCGCATCGCGAGAAGAATTTCATTAATCCGATTTTTGATTTCCTTCTCCGCATCTCCCGGCTCGACAATGCCCTGAGTTTCCCGTCCTTTCAGGTTTAGATAAATCTGTCCAAGCCCCATCGCGTATGCGGTGGTATGCGACCAGTCAACGTAGGAGAAAAACTGGCCTTTGTCGCCCTCGAATAAATCCTCGAGAATTCGCTGGTTTGCGGCTTCCAACTCGGGTTTCACTTTCAGAAAACCGTTGTTAATGAGAACTCGATTCAGGTTGACCGACCTTCGAAATGAATTGAATCCATGGTCGGAAACCACGACAAGAACCGTGTTGCCGTCGATGATTTCATCCATGACCTTGCCGACATAGGCATCCGCGCGTTGGTATATTTTCAAAACCTGATTGCCCAGGCGGGCCGCATCCTCGGGATCATAGCGTGGATGCTCCTCATCAAGCAGGCGGAAAAACATGTGCTGGATTCGGTCAGTCGCCTGAAAAACTCCGATGAATATATTCCAGTTGTCTTTTTGAAGTTCGTTGAATACGATTTCCTCACGGCGTGACTCAATCATGTCAACCATCTCAAGGAACAAATTCTCATCGAGAAGTTCCTCGTTGTACGCCCACGTATCGATAGCCCATCCCTGTGTCCAGTATAAATCGCCGAGTTCATCCGCCAGTTCCGCTGAATAGGAGCGGGGATAACTGAGATCGACGATTTTCGGCGGCAGTTCGGGATTGAAATTAATCGGTGTCATGTAGAGTCGGAAATTCCCTATCGGCTCACCGCTCGGCCCACTGCCCGGAATTTCTATCATGTTCATCAGGAAGATGCCGTCGATTTTCATCAAACTGTTGATTGGAAATCCAACCTGCCACCAGTCGGACCATTCACCCTCCCCTATTGTCTGCTTTTGCCCCTGGATTGTGATTGTCGCCGTTTTATCCTCGCGGTCGAACACAAGGTCGAATTCAACCTTGATATCCTCGCCTGTAATCGGATTCCTGGGACCGAAAACGTAGTCGTTTACCACATCGCCGGGAAGGATGATAATCTCTTTAGTCTGTCCGCCAAATTCAGTGTCGCGGCCGGATTTCGCAAGCCCTTTTGTGTGGCCTGACAGGATATCGAGATCATCCACGTAGAAACTGAATGTCCCCTGTGTGCCCTTGGCATCGGGGACTCCAAGACCCGGAGTCATTCTGCTTCCGGGAACCTTGCTGACTGGGAAACTGATTGGCGCCTGAAACACAGTCGTTGAGATTCCGTTTCGAGTCGAGACCTCCCAGATTGTGTCGCCATCGCGAAGGTTTTCCGCCTTCGGCAGCCGTATCGGAAGGAAATTAAAAAGGTATTTCCCCGGAGTTTGTTTTGCCCATGACGGCAGAATGTTGTATTTGTAATCGCGACGGAGGAAATCGTAAATGTTCGTCTTGCCGGGATTCATGCCGGTCAGCAGTGAACTCCACGAGACCGGGCTTTCGGGTGGCGTGGATGTCATCAGCGGGTGAAAGCACCCTGATTGTGCAAGCCGCGCGAAATTGGGAAGCTTCCCTTCAAGCATCCATTGCTCGGTCAGTTCGGCATCCATGCCGTCGAATCCAAGAACGACCAATTTCTTATCGATATCAGTTCTCATCGGCACGACAGGGACATCCTGCTTTTGTTTGTTAACAATAAACAACACGAAAATAATCGCTATTATCATCACTACAAGAGCGATTATTCGTTTGCGATTCTGTGTGCCTTTTATTTTTTTTTCCTTGTCAGCCATATTAATCCACCAGCATATGATAGATGCTTGCGCAAAAGCATTGCAAAATCAGGACAGCTTAGATAAAGCCATCCTGAAAGTAATTGTATCATATAATCGCTTTAATCAGGAACTTGTAAAATCAAGCGCGACAACCCCCTTTTTCTGATATACCCCCTAAATCCGCGATTGAACTCGTTGTCATTCCGGGCTTGACCCGGAATCCATCTTGACAAGCGAAAAAGATATGGATTCTGAATCAAGTTCAGAATGACAATTTATCACCCAATTGGTGAATTCAA
>JAGGVT010000017.1 GCA_021157815.1 bacterium
ACTGCATAACCCCGCTTGTTGACGCGTCTGAGACAATCTACTTCATGGATTATTCCGGTGTGATTCACGCGTTCAACACAACAACGAAAACAGATACATGGTCGTATGCTACGGGCCGTCCACTCTACGGCGTCCCTGTTTATCGCTATCCCGCGGCTGGCGCTCTTGGCCCTGACGGTTTGTTGGTATTCATGGGCAACGCGGGAGTCTGGGCGTTCAAGGATGTTTGATAATTACTGCTGGAATATTTTAATTTTGTAACCCGGTGTCCCTTCACCGGGGATTTCTTTTTGGCAGAATTTTGTAACCCGGTGTCCCTTCACCGGGGTTTCTTTTTAATAGAATCCTCAATATATCCTATTTATACTAGCAAATATACTATATACCATAATGCATAGATGAACATGGGAAATTGTGTTTACTGATTCGCTGGTTTATGTTAGAATTTCATCCAATATTTATCGATAACATTTGATGTTGAGGGACTGCAAATGAAAATATTGTCCATTCCAGGAAGCCCGAATAAATCGGGCAATACAGCCACCGTGCTCGGATGGCTGGAGGATGAACTTAAATCGATGGGGCATAACACTGAGCGTGCCAACATTATCGATTATCAAATCAACGGCTGCCTTGGATGTTTCAAGTGCTCGGAAACTACAGGCAAACCCGGATGTATTCAGAACGATGATGGCAATATGATTCTTGAAAAAATGATTTCCGCTGACGCGATTGTTATCTCATCTCCATTGTATATCTGGAGTTTTTCAGCGCAGATAAAAGCGTTGCTTGACAGAACGGTATCTCTTATCAGCGGTTATATGTCACCTGAGCACAAATCACTTATCGAAAACAAAAGAGCTGCTTTACTGGTTACATGCGCAGGGCCTGTTGAGAACAACGCTGATACTATTCAAACAGAGTTCAAGCGATGGGCTAATCTTACCAAAACCAATATCGAAAAAAGAATCACAATTGTACCTTTCTGTTCAACGCCTGAAAATCTCAGCGATGCTGCCCGTGAGCAGATACGTTACCTTGCGGATAATCTGGTAAACTAGTATGCATGGATAAAGACCGGATAATCCATCTGCTCGTAAACGAAGAAACCGATTCGCTTTTTCAAAAAGCGGATGACGTTCGCCGTAAACACTGCGGCGATGAAATTCACCTTAGAGGAATCATTGAGTATTCCAACCACTGCCGATGCCTGTGCGCATATTGCGGCCTTTTTGCGGACAACCACGATCTTCCCAGGTACAGGATGAACCAGGAACAGATTCTTGAAACCGCTCTTAAAGCATTTAATCAAGGCGTAAGGACAATCGTTCTGCAGGGTGGCGAGGACACGCATTTCAACGCTGATCTATTATGCGAAATTATTCAGGATGTTAAATCAATCGGTGATGTCGCTGTAACACTAAGCAGCGGCGAGTTTCCGCGCGATGATTACCAAAAGATGCGCGATGCCGGAGCTGACCGATATCTACTAAAAATCGAAACAACAAATCCTGAAATATATAAAAGGCTTCATCCGGGATTGAGTCAGGAAAATCGGATACGATGCCTTCACGATTTGAAGGAACTCGGATTCCAAACCGGCAGCGGCGCGTTAATAGGGCTTCCCGGCCAGACAATCGAGGACATTGCTGATGACATTCTGTTCTGCGCAAATCTCAATTTAGACATGGTTACTTTCAGCCCTTTCATTCCGCATCCAGGAACACCGCTTGCAAAAGAGAGTGGGGGAGATTGGCTGTTCAGCCACAAGGTGCTCGCGGTGTCGCGCCTGGCGATGCCGGATGCCCATATTCCATGCAGCACAGCGCTTGCGTCAATCACCCCGGATGATTATAAAACATCTCTGAAGTCAGGAGCGAATGTGGTAATGGCGGATTTAACCCCGCCTGAATTCGTTGAGTATTACGATATCTATCCCGGCAAAGCGCCAACAGGGGATAAAAAGGAACGCGATGCTGTTCAGCGTTTGAAAAATATCATTGCTGAATTGGGACGTCCTCTTGCCGTCAATCGTGGCGATTCGTTAATACAGTAATCGTAACCCGGTGTCCCTTCACCGCGGTGTCTCTTCACCGGGATCTTTGGGAAAGGCTCCCCAAGATACAATTCGGTTATTTTGAATACTGAACCATGCTAAAGAGCCTGTCAGAAAAGGCGCTAATCTGATTTAAAAGATCGGGTGCCGCCCATACATCTGTCTCGGCTTTATGGGTGACATGTTGCGAAGTTACGCATTTCACCCACAAATCACAAAAAGACGTGATGTGTGGGCGGCACCCGAGAGTTATCAGATACATGCTATGCTTAAAGATTAACATGCTTTCCCGACAGGCTCTTAAGCATGGTGTTATTCCAATCTTTTCAACCTACTAACCTGCTAACTTGCTAACCTGCTAACCTGCTAACTTGCTAACTTGCTAACCTGTTAACTTGCTAACCTGCTAACTTGCTAACCTGCTAACTTACTAACCTGCTAACTTACTAACTTACTAACCTACTAACCTGCTAACCTGCTAACTTGCTAACTTTCTAACCATCATCATCCGCAATCATATCTGGAAACGGCGACAGCATCCTGTCAAAAACGCCGAGGGAAAACGCGATTGTCAAACCGTAATTGGAAATCGGTACTCCGGCATCTTTCACTTTCAACAAACGTGAGATAACCTCTCTGCGATTTAACATGCACGAACCGCACATGATAACCAGTTGAAATTCTGAAAGGTCATCCGGGAAATCATGTCCGGCGTAATGAGTAAACTCAAGATCGCCGCCAACAAATTTTCCCAGCCATTTCGGGATTTTCTCACGGCCGATATCATCAGCAATAGGGTGATGCGTACACGCCTCGGCGACTAACACTTTATCACCGGGTTTCAGATTATTTATAGCGTAAGTGCCTCGGACAAATGTTTCAAAATCACCTTTCCAACGAGCATACAGAACAGAGAATCCGGTAACCGGAATGTCAGTGGGAACATCCGCCGCGACCTGCAGAATCGCCTGCGAATCAGTTATCACGATTTTGGGATTGATTTTAAGCATGTCCAAAGTTCCCGGCAGTTCATTTTCCTTGACAATAATCGCGCGGGCGTCGTAATCCAGAATCTCCCTAATCACCTGTGCCTGCGGTAGTATCAATCGCCCTTTCGGAGCTTCAAGGTCAATTGGAATTACGAGAACGACAGTATCGCCGGGTTCGACAATGCCTGACAGGATACTTGTCGGATTCATGAAATCATCAGGAGCGAGTTTGACAATTGCGCCACGTAGTTCAGCCATTCCGACATCCTCAAGCGCGTTGGTTTTAACAACCGAACTTGCCAGCTCTTCAGCAAGTTTTATTGAGCCGCTGTCAGGTTTCTTTAAATCGATTTTACTGAAAACAATCACGGATGGTATTTCGAGTTTTTTCAATTCCTGAAGAATTTCTTTTTCATAATCGCCGATGCCGTCATCTGTGATTACAAGCGCGATTTCGGTTCTATCCATCGCCTTCAGAGTTTTGCGGATTCGCTTTTCGCCAAGTTCACCGACATCATCCAAGCCAGCAGTGTCGAGAAAAATAACAGGTCCGATTGGCTTTAACTCCATCGCTTTTTTAACAATGTCAGTTGTAGTGCCGGGGATTTCGGAAACAATCGCGATTTCCTGTCCGGTCAGCGCGTTCAGCAGAGATGATTTGCCGACATTGCGGCGTCCGAACAATCCGATGTGAAGCCGTACTCCTCTGGGTGTGCCCTTCATAGTGACCCCATAAATCCTGCATTATTCGTTATGATAATACGTAACACGGCATCCCTTTGCCGGGGGCTTGGTGACTTAACAAAAAACATCACGTTTTCCTGATCGTACCTTCTCCAATTGCTTTATTGAAAATTCCCTCAATGTATCATCCATTTGGTCAATTGTGCTGGTGATTAGTTTCTCGCCGATATCGCGTGTTTCATCAGAGCCATAATCAATAAGATACTCAAGAAATGTAGCAAGCGCGTTTGGTTCACAATGTTTCTTGATTTCACCCGGTTTTGCCAAATCCATGAAATCCATACCTGTGCGGCCCAATCTGTAACACGCCGTGCAGAACGATGGGATAAATCCCAACGATGCTGCATCCTGAATGACCTCATCAAGCGTGCGATGATCGCCCAGTTGAAATTGGCTTGAGACGCCCTCGAAAGGATTGTCGGAATATCCGCCCGGATTAGTCCTGCTGCCTGCCGAAATTTGCGAAATTCCCAGAGCGAAAGATTCCCTGCGGATACGCGGCGTTTCACGTGTCGTGATTATCATTCCCGTATACGGCACCGCGAGCCTGAAAATCGCGATTAGTTTCGAAAAATCATCATCGGATACTTCATGCGGAGGATTTGTGGTTATCTCACATCCAAGCGCGGGTTCGAGTCGGGGAATGCTTATCGTATGCGGTCCAACTCCGAATTTATCCTCAAGATGATTGATATGCTGCATCATTCCAAGAACCTCAAACCGCCAGTCGTAAAGCCCGAATAAAACGCCGATTCCGACATCATCAATTCCCGCTTCCATAGCGCGATCCATTGCTGTGATTCTGAAATCGTAATCACGTTTCTTGCCACGCGGATGAACCTCGGCGTATGTCTCCCGATGATATGTCTCCTGAAATATCTGATAAGTTCCAATTTGCGCGGCTTTAAGTTCCCTGAATTCATCAACATTAAGCGGCGCGACATTTACATTAATCCTGCGAATCTCACCGTTATCGACTTTCGTTTTATAAATCGTTTCAATCGATTTCAGGACATAGGAGATTCCCTCATCCGGGTATGCCTCACCGGTAACCAGAAGAACTCTCTTGTGCCCCTGCCTGACAAGCGCCTTAACCTCGTTCGCGATTTCATCCTGCGACAGCGTGCGACGGACAATATCGCGATTGCTGGCACGAAAAGCGCAGTATATGCAATCGTTGCGGCAGAAATTCGAAATATAAAGCGGAACGAAAAGAACCAGCCTTTTGCCGTAGATTGTTTCTTTTACATAGCGTGCAGTTTCGAATAGATTCTTCAGCAGCGATGGTTCCTCAATCGCGGTAAGGTACGCGACATCCTCAAGATTCAAGCCTTTCAGTTCACGGGCTTTATCAAGGATGCCAATAATCCTGTCGGAATCATTCGCTGTACATGTTTCAAGAAGCGAGTTTATTTTCGCTTCATCTATCGGAACTGAATTAGTTTGTTTATTCATGATTGTCCTTCCCTTTTACTAACAGAATCTCGAACGACATAACCGAGCCTCGAACGTTAGTGAGAGGTATTAGAGTCTGAATCAGCATCAATATTACCCCTCACTAACGTTCGGGGCTCGGTTAGCTGTAGCCCGGCAATCCATTTGCCGGCGTATTCGCCATCAATAATAACAGTACATCATGCTAATTAAAGAAGGGAGATGCGTTCTCAGATGAAAACCGATAGACATCTCCTGTCTATTTAATCAAACGTTTCTTCAACCGAATAAAAAGATCCTAAACCAGGCACTTGCCGCGCTCAGTATAATGAGTATGCAGCAGTTTATGGCTTTTGTGTCCGCATGGGCCATCAGTAAGGAAATCGCTGTAAATCATCGCGATTGCCGGATTCTCATGCGATTTTCTTGTTTCATAAGCGCTATCCTCAGAATAAATCGCTTTTTTTCGCGCCTCGCGAATTTCCGGTGATGTTGGAATCGGCTGGCCGCCGCCTCCAAGGCATCCGCCCGGACACGCCATGAACTCGATGAAATGACATTCACTGAACTTGCCGCCAGCTTTGATATCCTCCATTACCTTTTTCGCGTTGGCTGTTCCATGAGCGACTCCCACCTTCAGTGTCGCGCCTTTCAGCCAGTCCCAATTGGGAATAAGGTTTTTAAGAAGGTCGGGAACCGGGCCAACTTCAGGAATGTGTATCTCAGCGTACTTGACACCCTCGAATCCACGAACTGGAATGATATCCGCGTGCTCATAGAAATCCTCAACCTTCTTGCCGGTAACGAGCTCGATTACAGCGCGAAGCGCTGATTCCATTACACCGCCGG
The DNA here is from genome assembly GCA_021157815.1 of bacterium. Classification (GTDB taxonomy): domain Bacteria; phylum JAJVIF01; class JAJVIF01; order JAGGVT01; family JAGGVT01; genus JAGGVT01. The sequence goes on from JAGGVT010000017.1 coordinate 6,073, forward strand.
TTACCCCGAATATAACTCCGGAACCTGTAGCGGTGCCGAATGGATCATCGAAATCAGATTTTGGGCAATTAGGAAGATCAATTCCAGCCTCTTTAATCATCTTGCCAAGTTCGCGAGTTGTGAGCGCATAATCAAGATCCTGATAACCGCTGGCGCACATTTCCGGCCGTTGAGACTCGAATTTCTTTGCCGTGCATGGCATAAGCGAAATACTGACAATGTCTTTCGCATCAATGTCTTTTTGCTCAGCGTAGAATGTTTTAATCAAAGCACCGAACATCTGCTGCGGACTCTTGCAGCTGGAAACGTTTGCCAGATATTCAGGATAGAAATGCTCGATATATTTAACCCATCCCGGTGAACAGCTTGTAAATTGCGGAAGCGCGACCTCTTCACCCGCCACCAGCGCCTTATAAAGCCTGGTGATAAGCTCTGTGCCTTCCTCGATAATTGTAAGGTCGGCTGAGAAGTTCGTATCGAAAACCTTATCGAATCCCGCCATTTTGATAGCGGTGTTCATTTCGAATGTAACAGGAGTTCCGGGTTCCAGATCGAAATATTCACCCATGCCGGCTCGTGGTGATGGCGCTGTCTGAATGACAACGTGCTTTTTAGGATCATCAATCGCAGCCCAGATTTCATCCGTCTGGTCTTTCTCAGTCAAAGCGCCGGTCGGGCATCTGTTGACACACTGTCCGCAGTTGATGCAGACAACGTCATTAAGCGGACTCTCCATGAAAGTTGCAATCTCAGTCCATTCACTTCTGCCAATCACATTAAGCGCGCCTACTCCCTGCATTTCCATACATGTCCTGACACATCTGCGACAAAGGATGCACTTGTTCATGTCACGGACAATAGCCGAACTAGATGTATCCATCTCGAATATTGGTTCTTCAGGATGACCGAATCGGAATTCATCCACGCCGTACTCGGCAGCAAGGTCCTGAAGTTCGCAGTTGCCGTTACGGTTGCATGCATAACATTCGCCGTAGTGTTTGGTCATGAGAAGGTCAAGAATATGACGTCTTGCTCTTCTGACTTTTGGCGATGTTGATTTCACAGTCATTGGACGTGTAATGGGATAGGCACACGCTGCTTGAAGGACTCTTTCACCCTCGACTTCAACCACGCACATCCTGCAGTTTCCAGCGACACAGAGATCATCATGAGCGCAGAGGGTCGGGATATGAATGTTAAGCATTTTCGCGGATTCAAGAATCGTTGTTCCTGATTTCACCTCGATTTCCTGAGCGTCAATGGTAAGTTTTATTATGTTTTTATCTGCCATAATTTTCACCCTTCCCTATACGGATATGGGCTCTCTGCCCATGATCTCGTCCTTGAAATGTTTAACGATTGACAGGAATGCACGTGCGCTGGTCTGTCCAAGCCCGCATTTTGACGCCACTTTCATTGTTTCTCCCAATGAAACCAGCTCATTGAGATACTTCATGGAGCATTTGCCCTCTTCGAGAAGTTCAACGCCATCAAGCAGCACTACATTGCCCTCGCGGCACGGTGTGCATTGTCCGCAGGATTCCTCAACGAAAAACTCGAGGAAATTCTTCGCGACATGAAGCATGTCTCGATCCTGTCCGAAAACAATTATCGAACCGCCGGTGGCAATATCCTCAAACGCGATTTTCCTGCCGATGTCTTTTGCCGGTACACAAATTCCTGACGCGCCGCCAATCTGAATGGCTTTGACTTTACATGGGGTACCTTTCTCACATTCACATCCAGCCATGTGGAGAATGTCGCTGATTTTTGTTCCGAACTCAATTTCATAAACGCCTGGATTTGCGATATCGCCCGAGATACTCAGAAGTTTGAATCCTGCTGATTGCTCGGTGCCGGCGCTTTTAAACCATTTCGCGCCTTTGCTCATGACAGCAGCTGCCCAGCAAAGTGTTTCAACATTATTTACGATTGTTGCCTTGTGCTTGAAACCGTCCTCAACTGGGAACGGTGGACGGTTTCTCGGCTCGCCACGCTGTCCCTCAAGCGATTCAATCAACGCCGATTCCTCACCGCAGATATACGCGCCAGCGCCCATCTGGATTCTAATATCAAAATCGAATCCCTTGCCGAGAATGTTTTCTCCGAGAAGATTTTCCTCTCGACGTTTCGCAAGGACATCCTCAAGGTGGGCGAGTAGGTAGGTGTATTCAGCGCGGAGATAGAGAATTCCGCTTTTCGCGCCGATTGCGAATCCGCCGATTGTCATTCCCTCGAAAACCAAATCAGCGAAATCGGATAGCAGAAGTCTGTCTTTAAACGTGCCGGGCTCGCCTTCGTCGGCGTTGCAGATTACAAATTTTTCATCTGATTCCGCCTCAGCTGCCAGTTTCCATTTGAAGCCAGCCGGAAAACCAGCGCCGCCTCGACCCTTTAACGCGGAGTCGCTTATCGTGCCGATAACATCAGCTGGTTTAGTTCCGATTGCAGCTTTGAGTCCGGCGTCTTTATCGAGTGTACTAAAAGTAAGGTCGTTCGTTTTTGTTTCAATCATGATTATTGAACCTCCTTTGCAGTTGTTTCGCAGCAGCAACAGGCTTTTCTGCAATCCGCGATTATCTCACTAACTTTTTCCGCGGTGACCTTGGTGTAAATGCAGTCGTTTACCATCATTGCGGGCCCCTGGTCGCACATTCCAAGGCAGCTTGTGTAAAGCAGTGTGAACATGCCGTCATCGGATGTTTCCCCGAATGTGATTCCAAGATCATTCTCCAATTGCCTCGCGATCTGGTCTTTGCCGAGCATGTCGCAGGAGATAGTTTCGCACAGGCGAAATATATATTTCCCCTGCGGTTCCTCGCTGAGAAAGCTGTAAAACGTAACAACGCTGTAAACCTCGATGGGATGAATGCCAAGAAGGTTCGCGATTTCCTGCATGGCAACACTTGAGATGTAATAATACTTCTTCTGAATCGCCCTCAGGATGGGGATGAGAGAGCCGTGATCCTTGCCGTATTCTTCCGCAAGTGACCGAATTTCTTCTCTCATTTTTTCCTGTTCGGTCAGTAACATAAATCTAATTCTCCTTATAGCGTAAGCGGATTAGCTGCATAAAAGGTAATGTCATTTGGTTCCTTTCTATGTAATGAATACTAGTAAAATTAACCCATAAAAAGATTAGTGAAAACATTCATTCTGAAGCAAGTGAAAAAAATCACTATCAATTATTATTAAAAAGTATTTCAGAATGAAATACAAGACCTTGGAGGCGTTATTTTGTGAAAATTTTCACAAGTGTTGGTTGTAACTAATAAATGCTTCTTTTTATTCGATTTTGAGTATTAATGAGTACTTAAAAAGACTGTTTACGGTGGAAGGTGATCTTTTTCTTTACGATTACTAACAGCATTCCCACCCTCGTGATTTCGACATCTTTAGTCCCGGGAGATTTGGCACCCTTGCCGGAAAGTTGGGTGCGTCAGCACCCCTGTTTTCCA
>JAGGVT010000177.1 GCA_021157815.1 bacterium
GAGGATTTAGGGGGGTAAGTTAGCAGGTTAGCAAGTTAGCAGGTTAGCAAGTTAGCAGGTTAGCAGGTTAGTAAGTTAGCAGGTTAGCAGGTTAGCAGGTTAGTAAGTTAGCAGGTTAGCAGGTTAGTAAGTTAGTAAGTTAGCAGGTTAGTAAGTTAGTAAGTTAGTAGGTTAGCAGGTTGGGGTTGTGGTGCAGGCATCCTTGGGCTGTTGAAAAGGTTATCTCCACCGTAACCCGGTTATGCTGTCCCGAATAAAATCAATAATTACCTGTTAAGTGAATCAGGCATGCCGGGGTCCCGCATAAATAGCCATCTCCCCGGCATGCCTGATTTACATCATAGAAAATTGTTAAGTGTGCACAGGACGGCATGACCGGGTTGCGGTTCATCATCTTTTATCCGCTTTTTTAATCACCCATTGGAATCCAGCGTTCCCAGGATAAGACAACTCGTGATACAATTATCCAGTATGCGAATACACCAGCGCGAATGAGAGTTAATCCTGAAAATATCCCCGATGGCATCCGTGATAAAAAAATCGCGATAATCGGTTATGGTCTTTTGGGGCGACCTGTCGCGCATTGCCTTCGCGATTCAAACCATGAGGTTAGAATCGGGCTTCGTGAAAATTCAAGAAGCATAAAGATGGTTACTGATGATGGCTTTGAGCATGGAACAATCGATGAGGCTGCAAGCTGGGCAGATGGCGTTTTTCTTCTGATACCGGATGATCGTCAGGGAGCCGTTTACGCCACAAAACTGGAAACATCGATGCGTGACGGTTCAATGCTTGTACTGGCGCATGGATTCGCGTTTCTATATTCCAGAATAACTCCGCGGGAAACAATAGACGCTGTGGTTATCGCTCCTCATGGCCCCGGAAACGCTTTGCGGGATTTGTATTTAAAAGGGAAAGGACTCGCGGCACAAGTCGCTGTGCAGCAGGATTCATCGGGCATGGCGGAAACTCGCGCGCTTATGCTCGCGCGTTCGCTCGGGCACGACAAAGGTGGAATTAAGATCTGTTCCGTTAAGGATGAGGTCGTGATGGATCTTTTTGCTGAGCAGATGGTGCTTTGCGGCGGTGTTGTCGAATTAATGCGCGCCGCGTACAGAACTCTTGTGGATGCCGGTTACGATTCCGAAAGCGCGTACGAATCAGTTGTCCGTGAGTTGAAATACACTGTGGATATTATTCATCAGCATGGTCCTCATGGCATGTTAAGGCGGATTTCAAAAAGCGCTCTTGTTGGCAGTTTGTTCCATGGCGAACTTGCGGTTGGCGATGATGTTCTCGACAGAATGAAAAATCTGCTTGAAAGAATTGAAAAAGGCGAATTCAAGGATAAACTCGACGAGTTGGCAGCAAATGAAGATGATACGGATTTGAATCAGATGATTGAAAAGATAGAAGAGGATTTTAGAACGTAGCATTACCCCGGTGAAGGGACACCGGGCTACAATTGGAATTGTGTATTAAAAATGTAACCCGGCATCCCTTTGCCGGGGTATTTGGTGGCAATTTCCCGGCAAGGGGATGCCGGGTTACATATGAATAAGGCAAAAATGGATTTGCACAAAAAAAGCCTCCGGAGGGACAAGTCCGCTCCGGAGGTTCACCAAGTTCCCCCTTGGCGATTGTTGATACCGGTTTGATACCACATGAGCCCGGCTCCTTTCGACTCGCTGAATATATCCAACGAGCCATAACATTTTGCATCCCACTTGCCCGGTCACATCCGGGATAGCCTGTAATTCAAATCGCCCCTTTTCTAAAAACACATCCTCCAATTAACCCCCTCTTTTATTCACTCCCCCTTTTTCCCTCCAGGTCATTCGCCCCCCATTCAAGTCCAGATTGTATAGAAATAACCCCTTTTATCTTTTTTCATGCACTGAGATTGTTGAATCTTTATACACCTGGCTTGAAGTCGAATATATGTATGTTTATAGGGATTCGACTAATGCCAATGTATTTCAGGTACATGGTTTCGTAACTGCTGGACTTGTCAATCTCGAGCCACCTTTTGTTTGTATCATATGAAACTTCCCATGGTTGCAGATTCATTCCAAGTGAATTTGCAATACTCATAGTGAGAGTTGTCGCGCGATGTGTGTTTGGCAGAGCCTCAACTCCTGTCATGAGAGCAAGGTTCAGGCTGCTTTGCGTATCGAATCGCTTCGCCTGGTAGTAACCGACATCCATGCACACAGCGAATACAAACAGCATCACGATAAACATTCCCAATGCTCGAACAGCTTCCACGTTGTGGTATTCTCTGGTCTTGGTATCCGTCATAGTGTCACCTCCGTGTTGACTTCAGTGGTTTTTATACTCATCCTTGAGTTTAGAGTAAACACCAGCGTTAGAGAAGAAAGATGAGTTTAATAATATAACGCCGGATTATTTTTAAAACACAAGGGAAAGGAAAGATAGAACTACTGCGTCTAATAACCTCTAACTTTCCCTTCCCCTCTTTATGGACCGCATATTAAGCAGTCCGTACTCTGGTATCATGCCAAACCTCCCGTACCGTCACATCCAAAAGTCGCGTTAGCATAAAATCGTTCACAGCTATTAAGCCAGAACCGGATTGCGAAAACTATCCCGCGCCGCCGCCAAGGTCTGAGTTGATGTCGCCGAAAATCGTCTGGATCTGTCCACCCAGAAGAGTCAGAGCGGCAACTGCTACGATTGCCACAAGAGCAATAATCAGGGCGTATTCGGTAAGCCCCTGCCCGTCTTCGTTTCGTAAGATGTCGAGTGTCATAATGTGCCTCCGAATAATTGATAAAAAATATAAATTAAATAAAAGTAATACATTTCCGTTTAACTATCCTGGACCCCAGGATTTCCTGCTGCTAACCTCATCCGCCTAAGTTAAGATCCTCCTTGATTTGGCAGAAGATAGCGTCGATCTGTCCGCCGAGGAGTGTCAAAGCGCCAACTGCTACAATTGCGACAAGGGCAATAATCAATGCATACTCAGTAAGCCCTTGACCATCCTCGCTCGTTAGTAACCGAGCGTTGTACATAATTATCCGCCAAGGTCTGAATTGATGTCGCCGAAGATCGTATTGATCTGTCCACCCAGCAGGGTCAATGCTGCGACTGCCACGATTGCCACAAGAGCAATAATCAGAGCGTACTCGGTAAGCCCCTGTCCGTCTTCATTTTTCAGTATATCGAATGTCATAATGTGCCTCCGAAATTTATATTTGTTAGATAATAAATAGCTAAAACAGTTTTCAGTTTTACCTGGTCGCGAAGACGTAGGAGGCAGAGATGAACTAATTGTTCAGATTAGGGTTCACGCGACAAGTCGCTGGCTGCCCCTTCAAATATGCCTCACAACGTCCCGGACCGGTTTCGTAGAACTACAACGACGTATAACATACTACAAGTACCTCGCAATGTTCCTTTATGGAACTCAAAATACTGCGACCCGAAAGGGTCACCACAGTGACTAACCACCAAGATCAGAGTTAATGTCGCCAAAGATAGAGTTGATCTGACCGCCAAGCAGTGTCAGAGCCGCAACCGCGACGATAGCAACAAGCGCGATAATCAACGCGTACTCAGTAAGTCCCTGTCCGTCTTCGTTTCTTATAATGTCGAATGTCATAACATTCACCTCCGTGAATAATAGGAAAAATATTTATAAAAAAAAACTCTTCCGAACATTTTGTCGATATCGGCAAAACCATCGGAAGAGCTTGAACATAAAAAAAACGTCCTTCCTTCGGCAGCCTGGCTGTCTTCATTATGAAGATCCTCGGCTTTGCGTCATCACGTTGCCGTGATTTTGCCTTTATCGGGAAAAACTCTCGCTTACAAATTGAATTATACCACACGATGACATATCCGGCAAGATGCAGGCCGGAAATTATTCTTGATTTCCCCTTGTTTTAATAAGGGTTTAAAGGATTGAATGGAAATCGTATCAATTTGTATATCCAACTTTGGTATATTTTATAAAACGCAATCAACCTTAATTGAGACCTCTGAAAAAGGAGGAAATGATACTGGCTTTTATAAGCGAAAAAGAATAGATTCCGGGTCAAGTCCGGAATGACAATGAAAAATTGGTCAGTTGAAATTTCATGGATCTTTTGGAAAATGCTCAAAAACTTGTGATTTTGCAGTATCGGTGGAATGTTGAACCTGGGAGCGCTGGTCTCTGACCGGCATTTTTACAATGTTAATGAAAATCAGTAGAGTTTGGTTAACAGATTAAACACCTAAAGACAGGAGTTGAATTTATCAACCATGTTCATAAGATTCCCTTTTTTGCATTTTGGTTGGTACGTTCAGGTGCCGGTCAGAGACCAGCGCTCCCAGGAAATAATATATTTGTAATAGGTTAAAATTTAAAACATAGTTTTTCAGGGGCAACTACTTTATATTATCAATTGAATTGCTTTAATATTTCGCTTGCGATATACTCCCTCACTTATTAAGGAAGATAGTTGATTCAGTCTGATTGTATGCGATAAAGCAATCCTGCTGAAATCGATATCGACCTGTAATAGGCATTAACACTGCTTTGGGAGAGATACAATGACACCGGAAGAGTTTTTCAAGTTCGCGAAAGAGAATAATGCCGAGATGATGGATCTTAAATTCGTCGATCTTCTTGGCTCGTGGCAGCATTGTTCATATCCGATCAGCTGTCTCGATGAAAGCATTTTCACTGAGGGGTTAGGGTTTGACGGCTCATCGATTCGTGGATGGCTGGAAGTGCACAAATCGGACGTAGTGGCTGTGTGCGACCCATCCACCGCGGCAATGGACCCTTTCTATGAAAAACCTACTGTCAGCGTTATCGCTGATATTGTTGACCCGAAAACCAAAAAGAACTATTCAAGATGCCCAAGGCGAGTAGCAAAAGATGCCATTAAGTATTTACTGTCAACCGGAATTGCAGATCAGTGCCTTATCGGACCTGAGCCGGAGTTTTTCATTTTTGATCAGGTTCGCTATGAACAAAATCAGCACACCGCAATGTATGAGATAGATTCATCGGAGGGCGCATGGAATACAGCACGTTTCGAGAAACCGAATCTTGGATACAAACCCGGATTCAAGGGTGGTTATTTCCCCGTATCACCAACAGACACATTCCATGATTTACGCGGTGAGATGTGCTATGAAATGATGAAACTTGGCATCAATGTTGAGGCGCATCATCATGAGGTCGCCACTGCCGGTCAGACTGAAATCGATTTGAAATATGATGACCTTCTTACAATGTGCGACTGGTTCATGTGGTTCAAATACGTTGTAAAGAATGTCGCCAAGCGCCACAATAAAACCGTTACATTCATGCCCAAACCACTGTTTGAGGATAATGGCAGTGGGATGCATACGCATATCAGTTTATGGAAAGATGGCAAACCTCTTTTTGCCGGTAATGAATACGCGGGTTTGTCGAAAATGGCGATGCATGCGACTGGAGGCATTCTCAAGCATGCCTCATCGATTATGGCGTTTGCCGCTCCGACCACAAACAGCTATCGTCGCCTGGTTCCCGGTTTCGAAGCGCCTGTGAATCTGGTGCTGTCCGCCGGAAACCGCTCGGCTGCAATCAGAGTGCCGATGTATTCTGATAATCCCAAGGCAAAACGAATTGAATTCAGATGTCCTGACCCAACCGCAAACGCTTATCTCTTATGGCCCGCAATGCTGATGGCCATGATAGACGGCATCCAGAATGAAATAGAACCGGGAGAGCCGCTTGACCGAAATATCTTTGAAATGACGCCTGAAGAACTTTCCGCCATTCCGAAAGTTCCCGAGACACTTGCTGAATCAATCAATGCTTTGGAGAAAGATTATAAATATCTTCTTACAGGTGATGTGTTCACAGAGGATCTTGTCACGGCATGGATTAAGTGGAAACGAGATATGGAACTGGAGCCGTTGATGCTCAGGCCGCATCCGTATGAGTTCTATCTTTATTACGATAGCTAGTGATGTTTTGAAAACCGAGCCACGAACGTTAGTGAGGGGTCGGTGCGATAATAGATGAGCTTGAATATGAATCGGAAAACCTCTCATTTACAAGAGGCTGTCGGGAAAGGCGCCAACCCGATTTAAAACGTCGGTTGCTGCCCATACAGCCGTCCTGGCTTTATAGGTGACATGTTGCGAAGTTATGCATTTCACCCACAAATCACAAAAAGACGTGATGTGTGGGCGGCACCCGAGAGTTATCAGATACATGCTATGCTTAAAGATTAACATGCTTTCCCGACAGGCTCTCACGTTCGAGGCTCGGATAATCTTTGAATTAGAATAACCCAAATCAAAAAGCATGGAGATTCAGCTCCATGCTTTTATTATTTTCCACTCAATATGATATATATATCCTACGTGTTATTGTGCCCAATAAACGGATTGTTGGGACCACCGTAATCAAGCCAGAATCCATGCACATGCGGGAAATACCCCGGAATCGCATACATGGTAAACTGCGGAATCCTGTGCTCATGATCATATGGCGGTGTATCAGTATTTATCTGGTAATCATCGATTAGCACTGTTTCACCATGCACATTCATGACTGTCATGAAAACCTGTGTGTAAGGATGCCTTTTATCCTCATAGATGACCCACGCATTATCGCTTTCCGGATTGATTACAATATCCGGTTTAAACTGGTTTGCGATAGGGAAATCATCGTTATTAACGACAATGGGTTTTGTAAAACTTTTAGCTCCATCTTTTTTCATGGCAATGGCAATATCGGAACCGGCAATCGAGAAACTTCCGGTATCCTCCCAGACTATAACCGGCTCATTATGCGACGTAAGCGCCATTTTGGGCCAGTTTGCAGTGCCTAAAAAATTACTGTTCACTATATAGCAGAAATAATAAGGGAATTGGTTAGACGTATCAGTGTTAGTGTAGAGAAGGTAATACCTGGTCCCCCAGTTTATCTGGTAAACAATGTGCTCCACACCATCATCCCCGATCATGACATCGACATAAGGCCTTGGATAAAGTGAGTAATAATAATCCACCAATACTTCCGAAAAGGTGGCTGTATCGCCAAGCCAGTCAATACGGGCATTTGTGCTTGAATAAAGGCATGCCTTATTTCTTGTGCTGTAGTTTGTTGAGATTACGATATGGTTGGAGTTGCCAGCATCACCCGCGATGGCGATATCTGGAGACAGAGAGGGATTATCATAATTCGTGTCCACTCGGGTCAAAGTCCAGTTGACTTCATTAGAGCCTGATTTGGTTCCCATCTTGTAGATTACATTTGAGCTGCCGTCAATCCAGGCGCATATGGGATTCCCATCCGCGTTGACATCACAGGCGATAGTCTTGACTGCATCGTTGATATCATCGGCATGGATGGAAATCTGCTGTGGTACACCCCATGTAACGCCATTATCGCCTGATCGCTGCGACCAGATTGATTCATCCGTACCGACTCTTCCACGGTAAACCAGGAAAATGTTGTTGCCATCCTGAGCAACATTTGCGCGGTCAAACCGGATGTTTGACATGATGCTGTCGGTGTGAGTGATAATTTGCTGTGTCGGGTTGAATGGATTTTGCGTCATTGAAATGTCAATGGTAAACGGCATGTATGTTGTGAAATCACTGATCGGGAAAATCGAGATGCCATCACGCTCAACACCGATTGACAGCGGTGCTCCCTCAAGTTCATCACGAACCGCGACAAGTCCGTTATATGTTCCAAGTCCGGCGCCGTTTTCATTCTGGACCTGGATTCGGTATTTCAACGGGTTACTTTCAGAACCATCGCCGGATTCAGGTGTTGTCCATATGAATAGATAGTCCTCATAAGGTGGATCAAGTGAGCCACCAGTGGCGTCCTTATCATAACCCAATTTAAATCCGGGAATGTCAACCGAAACCTCTCTTACACCACTCACAGCTGTGTAATCACCGGCTCGTGATGTCATTGGGTCAAAAGATGAGGATGAAACCAGGTGTCCATCGCTTTCCTGCCAGTCGCGAACATAAACAACAATATCAGCTGTCGATGTTGGACTCTGTGGGAGAAGCTCATTATTCTCGACAGTTACATATACCCGCCATGCCTCTTTGCGATTGAACTGAGGGCAGAAATAGCGGGGCCAGAGCCGTTCTCCGAGATTTGTTCCCTGTCCTTTGGCTGACTGGCCATAAGATGCGCTGATGACCATCAGGAAACTGAAGGTTTCTCCGGGACCAATATTAAGCGTATAATCAACGTAATCCATGGAGGATCCCATTCCCATTACATTATATCCACGAGCGCTGTTTACACTAAGGAATCCTGTTGTCGTGCTGTTCGGGTCGAAATTACCCTCGAAAGGATATTCGAAGAACATTTTAAATGGATGCGTGTTGAAATCAGTGGGGTAGATGTCGTCGATTACTTCATCAAGTGTGGTGTTATAGCCATATGCGTCAACCAGAAATCCTCCTGAATCAATCTTTATGGTTTTATCTGATGTATGCGGCTTGCCGTCGATATCGCTTCGTGTCGCGGGGAATTCCCGAATTCTTGTTGTTTCACTTCCATCAGGAGGATTCATGAAAACAACGCCCTGGACATCAAAAACATGAAGGTCTTTTCTGTTTAGATATTCGGGGAAATGCGGTTGAGGAAGATCATACGGATGTTTCAACCCAAAAGTAACAACCACGTACCCATCCTCATCAATATTTATCTCATCTATAATCAGGCAGTCAACACAGGGAGATATAAGAAGAAAATCCGTGATGTCAACGATAAAAAAATCTCCAATGCCTGTGTTTGAACGCAAACCGGTAACTTCACCTGTAAGGTTCTTAACATCGATATCAATCTCGTACGCTCCCAGAATTCCATATGCATTCGAGCCAGGGCCATTCAGTTCGGAAGTCGCAAGGATTGGGAATGTGTCAAAGTCATATGCCGGGTCGTTTCCAGTGGCATCTGGAGCAACAGATGAGCCTCCTGAACAGGAAGCAAGAAAAGCCATAAACAATATTGTGATGATTGAAAAACCAAGCCTGTGGGGAATATGATTTGTCCTCATTTTTTTACCTCGGTTTTACACCAACGGAATCGCGCCGATATTAGTCAAAATTGCGAAATTTCAGTAGTTATCCTTATATGTATTATAGAATAATAGGATAGATAAATACAGTAATAATTTCTATTCATTTAAGTTAGACGTGAACTTCACCGAATTGTTACAACGTCAAAAAAAAAAAAGAGCTCTTAAGAGCCCTTTTAATTTGGTTGAGATAATCAGGTGTCTGAATATTTCCAAACGCCTTTATTCATCTTTTTTATCATCTTTCTTGTCAGGTATGTAGATATATCCAGCCTCAACACGGTCATCGGTGTCATCAATAAGCTGGACGATGAGAAATCCATCCATGAATTTCACTGTTTCACTTACCTGTCCCGGTTTAAGCTTTGCGAAAAACTCTTTTGCCTTTTTGCCGATTTTTTCCTTTGACACAGGTCCCGCGATTCCAGCTTTTGCATTCAAGTCGCTTAATGAAGCGATGTATTTCTCGATTTGCGAGAACAGGGCGCGGGCGGTATCCGGCCTGTCCACCAGATTTGCCAGCGTTTCCCAGGCAGCCTGGATATCCTTTGTGGATGGTAGCTGCCTTGCGTTCTTTACCATATCTTTCATTGTTGTTGGTTCGGAACCCGCTGGGGATTTATCATTTGGTTGTGCTGTGTGGCTTATTTCGCTCCGGACAATTTCATCCAGAATTTTAAGCGCGTTTTGCGCTTTCTTAATATTTTCTTTTCGAATTTTAGCGGCGGAATTAACAACGCCGCGGTCAACCGCGGATGTTATCCCCTGTTGGAGCTGCAATGCTCTCATCTGGGCAGGTGTGGGAATATTGTCAGGAGAATCGCCCTCGATAAGGACCTCAAGCGCTTCAAGAGCCGACCAGAATCCCTCGGTAATGTCCTCTTTCAAATAGGGCGCGGCATCGGCGATATTTTGGGTTGCTTTCTTGACACCCTCGTTAACAGATTCAATGATATCCTTGCCGGTCTCATCTGTAGTTTCTTTTGCGACATCACCAGAACAACTTGCCATGGTAATCAGGACACATATTACAATAAATAGCTTTGAACTCACGATGGCCTCCATGAAACGGTTGGTTTCATTTACGTATCTGTAATAAATCCATGGGATTACTATAATCCCAGAATATTGTCAGGAATATATATTGAATGATTCACAGTGTGATTTAAACATTAATGCTCCTTAAATAAAGGTTTAATAAGGGATTTGAAGCATTAGCGTCCTGTAATACGCATATTTCACGACATCTGAAAAAATAAAAATTCTTGAAAAAAACTCGCGCAAAAGCGCGAGGGAATTTCAAACACGTTGAAACTAATTAACCGCAGCTATTCATCCCATGGGTCTTCAGGGTTGAAATCGAGTTCAGCCTCATGGGAAAAAACACCGATGACATCATCTTCAGTCACCGCGGCAACGACATAATACAGAATCCCGCCACCCGGATTTATGTCGGTGAAGTGATTGAGTATTATTATATCTTCGTTCAATGGCTCGTCTTTATCGTAGCCCTCACCGGATGTTCTTGTCCTGTAAACGTTGTATCCCATTATGTTGGCTTCAGGGGAATAGCTCCATGAAATAAAAGCTTCGTTGCCTAGAATTGTCGCATTCACGTTCCTTACCGGTTCAGGCGGATACTCATCCCTGCTAAAGACATTAGCGAATGAATAGCTGGCGTACACGATATTATCCGAGCTTTGCTGGAAATACGCGCCTACACCGGCATATCCCGTTCCCAATGCATGAAAAACACCCTTGTCGGTGAGGTATCCAACACTTTCGTTGGTCGAATACCAGGTAACAACACCAGTGATGTCAATTATCGCGCTGTCGGAATAATAGCCATAAGCTTTGTAAATTTGACTGCCTTGATCTTCAATGTTAACTGCTTCCGGTTCAATGATAATTGCGTTCAGCCTTGGGCCAGTAGGCACCTGAGCCTGTGGGATATCAGTATTGCCTGGCAGTGAGTAAACGGGAATTCCAGTGTTGTCGGGGGTGCCTGAACACCCGATGCAGCACATAATCGATAGTAAAACCAGGACCACGCTGATGCCGATATATCTCATCGTGGACCTCCTGAAATTTATGATTGTAATAATAAAATAATCCCAAAATCACCCCGTACAAAAATTCAACCTGATAAACAGGTTACAGGGACAACAAAAACTATCACAGTATCAGCTTTAAATCAAGGAACAAAGTTGGCACAGGTGGATTTGAAATTACTTTCAGATGTAGTTGGACTAAAGCAGGACGTTGTTGTGGTGCGGGCATCCTGGGGCTGTTGAAAAAGGGCTGAATGTAGGGGGTAGGTCTCTGTGCCTACCCTAAATATTGGCATAAATACAGGGCAACCACGGAGAGTTGCCCTTACGGTCTGGGATATAATAGGCTTTTTCAACAGCCCCATCCTTCCTGCAATCTTGAGTTGGAAACTGTTCAGGCAGGATGCCCGCACCACAAATTTACCGGATATTTATTCAATTCATTTAGCTCTGAGACAGCTTTCTATTCAGGATATCAACATTCGATCGATTTGCCATCCTCGGCGTATGTCATTTCAACAGCCGCGATACCAGCCGCGTCTATTGCCATTTTCTCAATTTCCAGAAATGAGTTCAGCGGGTTGTGATGAATTGTTACTGCTGTCCTGACCTTTGCCTCACGAGCTAATAACGCGACTGCCAGATTTGAACTATGCCCGTTCTGTCCGCTCAACCCAAGCAAATCCTTAACCTGTGCCGGAGTAACGACATCAGCGGGGATTTTATCCGCGAACCAGCAGTCATGAAGGAGAACATTCACTCCCATTGCGAATCCGATTGTTTCATATTCAGGTTCAGTGTCCGTGCAGTAGGCGAGATGGTCACCAATTCTAACCGCGACAGTCGGATGAACATGCGACATCTGCGCGCGGAATCGAATATCAATCCCATCGATTTTCATCCCGCTCATCGGGATATCCTTAATTTCAATCGACGGGATGAAATCCGCGAGTTTCCTTGGCAGCTGCGGCGGCTGAAATGTATTTTCCAAAATGTCCTTCGCGCTTTTTGAATATAGGCCTTTGCCGGGAGCATACAAATCAAGATGGCGATTTGTGAAAAACGCAGGCAAGTAGAACAATCCCATTATGTGATCAATGTGATAATGGCTGATTATCCCCGTTACTTTCTCGATGCCATTTAGAAGGTAGTCGTGTTCCTCTATCAGGCGCGTGATGCCGGTTCCGAAATCGAGCAGCACAAGAGTTTTACCTTTTTTAAAAGCGTAACATGCGGTGTGACGGCCTTTAACGGGAATCCATCCGCCTGAACCGAGCGGTGTGAGTACAGCTTTTGCGGGTTTATCCACGGCATCTTTCCCGTTTCCATTTTCAATCATTTTACCCATGCGGTGTATGATAACAGAAACGGAAAATAATGGCACGTTGGAGATTAACATATCAGAATAACATTATCAGAGGATTTAAGAGGTTGTCGGGAAAACAAATTGATTTTTGAACTTACCATTCTACTGATAGCTATCGGGTGCCGCCCACACATCACGTCTTTTTGTGATTTGTGGGTAAAACGTGTAACTTCGTAATATTTCACCCATAAAGCCCGGAGGGCTGTATGGGCGGCACCCAGCAATTTGGATCAACTTGACGCCTTTCCCGACATTTTCTTAAACCCTCTGCTATTCCAGATGAAAATTGATATAATGCCTGAAGGATAAAATCCTGGCAAATAGCTAGAGGTGAAACATGGGAGTAATAAAAGCTGAAGTTCTAATAGACGCGCCACCATCTGAGGTTTTCGAAATGGCGCGGCGGGTCGAGGATTATCCCGATTTCATGCCCGATGTCGAGGAGGTCGAGATTCTAAGCCGTGATGACATAACCGGTATCGCGCGTGTCAGATGGCTTGGCAAGGTTGAGATTAAGTCGATTCGGAAAAAGGTGCGGTGGACTGAAGAGGAGATATGGGACTCGGATAAATTGGCGGGAAAGTTTTCATTAATCGAGGGCGATTACAAAACCTACGGCGGCAACTGGGAATTTGAAAAGGTTGATGATAGCAAAACGCGCCTGACTCTTGAACTCGATTTCAATTTGGGATTGCCGCTTGTGGGCCCCATTATCAACAAGCTGCTCGATAAACTGATGTTGACAAACTGCCAGGGAATGCTCGATGCGATTAAGAAACGGGTGGAATCGTAATATTACATTTTAGTAGCCGCCCGCTCGCGGTGGTGCATACGATGAAATTCTTTACACAAACACTCATCCGCATTAAAATCACACGCAGTTAAAACAATTTAATATCCAGACGGGCTGACCTATGAATCCCAAAAACCTGCATCCGTTGAAAGCGGATGACATACCGCCAAATCCCTTGACATATCTCAGGATATCCGTCCTGGCAGTATCAGCGTTGATAGCTATTTTCATCTATGCCTGGTCGTTCAAGGCGGTGGAGTTTTCATTTGGTTCCCTAATCGATGGCGCGGACAAGATGCTGAATTTTCTCAGGGGCATGTTCCCGCCGGATTTGACAATTCTCAAAAGGGTTTTCGATGAAACGCTTCTAACAATACAGCTCGCGCTCGTGGGAACAACTCTGTGCGTGATTGTGGCATTTCCGTTGAGCTTTCTCGCCGCCAAAAATACAGCGCCTGCATGGACGTATTACATCGTGCGGTTTTTCTTCAACGCCGTCCGCGCAATCGATACGCTTGTATTCGCTCTTATTTTTGTCGCATGGGTCGGATTGGGCCCGTTTCCCGGAATGTTGGCGATGGCGGTTCATTCAATAGGAATGTTGGGAAAGCTTTTCAGTGAGGCAATTGAAAATATCGATACGGGACAGGTCGAGGCGCTCGAAAGCGTGGGAGCGTCAAGGATGGAGATAATTCGATGGGCTGTTATCCCGCAGGTTTCGAGTTATTTCATATCGTATTTTTTGTACAGGTTCGAGATTAACATCCGCGCGGCTGTGGTGCTTGGCCTTGTTGGAGCGGGTGGAATCGGGCAGTATCTTAAAACAAACATGGATTATTACGCCTATGAAAAAGTCTCGGTGATAATCTTCACGATACTCGTGCTTGTGATGACAATTGATGCCTTCTCGAACTGGCTCAGGCGCAGGTTGTTGTAAACATTTGCAGATTAGCATCCCTTAAGCTGTTATTTCTTAAACTGCCGCTTGGCACTAATTTAGCAGAATAACACGTCATTCCCGCTTTCGGGGCTGTTGAAAAAGCCTATTATATCCCAGACCGTAGGGGCAACTCTTCGTGGTTGCCCTGTATTTATGCCAATATTTAGGGTAGGCACAGAGACCTCCCCCATACATTCAGCCCTTTTTTAACAGCCCCTTTCGCGGGAATGACGGAATCTTGTTTAGTTGGAATCCAATTGAAATGTTTGTGTACCATTGGTACCTGGCAACAATTTATAATTGTTAGAATATTGTTAGAATTCTGTTAGACATCCACAAGTATCTATTCATATAATGATGCGTTTTCTCATCTTGAAGGGAGGATGAAAGTAATGCGATCTATATTTCAACTCTTTGCAAAATCTCCACTTGGCCCAATGGAAAAACACATGTCCAAGGTTAAGGAATGTGTTGATAAGGTTCCTGAGATGTTTGCAGCTCTTTATGAAAACAATCATGAACGCGTGAAGGAAATCGCGAAGGAAATCTGGACACTCGAACATGAGGCAGACCAGATTAAGACGGAAATCCGCGATAACATCCCGCGCAATATAATGCTGCCAATGGATAAAAAAGATTTTCTAAGCCTTCTGTCCGCGCAGGATAATATCGCTGATACTGTCGAGGACCTTGGCTACATACTGACAATTCGTAAAACAACAGTTCCTGATGAATTGAAACCGGAACTCAAAATATTTCTTGAAAGTGTCCAAAAGGTTGTCGATCAGGCAATGGAAATTGTCGCTGAACTTGGCAATCTTGAGGCAACTTCATTCGGTGGCTATGAGGCAAAGGAAGTTTTAAAAATGGTCGATGTGCTAGGGCTTGCTGAATGGGAGTCCGACAAACGCCAGTACAAACTGTCCCAAAAGCTCTTTGAACTTGAGGACCAAGAAAGCCCGGTTTCGATTTTCATGTGGACGCATATAATCATCACATTGGCGAAAATAGCAAATGGCTCCGAGAAATTAGGCAAGATGATTAGGGGAACACTGGCAACCTGATTGTATTTTGATTTGAACCACTACTAACCGGTTAGGGGAAACCGAATTGGAATATATTTCATACGCACTCTGGGTTGCTCTCGCTGTCGGTGCCTACATGGCATGGAACATCGGTGCCAACGATGTCGCCAACTCAATGGGCACCTCTGTCGGTTCAAAAGCGATTAAGCTCAAGTATGCAATGTGGGTCGCGGCGATAATGAATTTCCTCGGCGCGGTCCTTGTAGGCCCCAACGTTTCCAGTACTGTTCGCGGCAAAATAGTTGATCCCGCGATTTTCACTGACATAAATATATTCATTATTGGCATGCTGGCAGCGCTTCTGGCATCCGCAATCTGGCTGAATGTTGCGACATCCCTCGGCTGGCCTGTTTCAACAACTCATTCAATCATAGGAGCAATTCTCGGATTTGGTTTAATCACTCATGGAGTCAAAGCTGTTAACTGGATAGTAACGCTTAAAATAGTCGCGAGCTGGGTTATTTCACCGGTCAGCGGAGGGATTATCGCATCGCTTGTTTTCATTGTGATAATCAGATTAATCTTCTTTGCAAAAAGGCCAATTGAAGCCGCAAAGCGGTGGATACCGTGGATAATCGCGGGTACTGTCGCGATAATAATCCTGTCGTTGTTCTATAAAGGATTAAAAAACCTGCATCTGATTCAAAGCAAATCCGACCCCGGTGCTCTTTTGCCGTGGTGGTCAACATTCGCATTTGCCGCCGCAGGCGCGATAATCGCTTATCTTCTTGGAAAACTATGGATGAGCAGAATTTCAGTTTCCGATAATGAAACTACCCGAACACAAAAGTTCAAGGTTGTTGAAAATATATTCGCCAAACTGCAGGTGGCAAGCGCATGTTATGTCGCTTTCGCCCACGGCTCAAATGATGTTGCTAATGCCATAGGCCCTGTTTCAGCTGTGGTCGCGGCGGCACAACATGGAGTTATCGATGCCAAAGCTCCGGTTCAAATTTGGCTTCTTATGGGTGGAGGGGTTTTTATCGGTGCCGGAATCATAATCTGGGGCTGGAGGGTTATTAAAACAATCGGTGAGAAAATCACAAGCATTACGCCAAGCCGTGGATTCGCGGCTGAATTCGGAGCTGCGACAACTGTTCTTATGTGCTCCCAGATGGGATTACCCATTTCAACTACTCATACACTTGTCGGTGCGGTTATCGGTGTTGGATTCGCGCGTGGAATGAAAGCACTTGATTTGGGAGTGGTTCGTAAAATCGTTGAAAGCTGGGTTTACACAATTCCGTTTACCGCGGTGCTCACGATAATTATTTTCTTCATACTCAAAGCGGTTTGCTTGTAGTTCCCGAGTCAATGTGATTGTATATTATTTTTTCCCGGCTAATGATGAGCTGGGTTACAATTATTCTTTAGCTGAACTATACGTCATTCCCGCTTTCGGGACTGTTGGGAAAGGCGCCAATCCGAATAAAAACATCGGGTGCCGCCCATAAGACCGTCTCGGTTTTATGGGTGACAGGTTGCGGAGTTACGCATTTCACCCACATATCACAAAAAGACGTGATGTGTGGGCGGCACCCGAAAGCTATCAGGTAAATGCTGTGTTTGAGAATTAACGTGCTTTCCCGACAGACCCTTTCGCGGGAATGACATAATCGAGATTTTCGGGAAATGGATTTTTTCGAGATATGAATATCAACGGATTCCTAAATATAAACAAACCACGCGGACCGACATCGCACGACATCGTCCGCAGTCTGAAACGATTATTAAATGTGGGCGCGCGTCATAAAATTGGACACACAGGCACTCTCGACCCGCCGGCATCCGGTGTGCTTGTGATTGGAATCGGGCAGGCAAACCGTCTGGCTGAATATATCCTGATGCACCCAAAGGAATACAAAGGGATAATCAAGCTCGGTACATTTACAGATACACTCGATGCCGATGGCGAAACAACTGAAACAAAAGAGATTCCCGGATTTGATAAAAACGTTCTGGATGAGATAACGCCGGCATTTACAGGCGATATCATGCAGGTCCCGCCGATTGTCAGCGCGTTAAAAAAAGATGGCGAACGTTATTATGTCAAAGCTCGACGGGGTGAAACCGAGGAGCCTCCCGCCCGAAAAGTTACAGTTTACGCATTGAAACTGGATAAAATCGATGATGAAACTGTTGGACTTTATGTGCAATGTTCAAGCGGATTCTATGTCCGTTCACTGGCAAGGGATATCGCGAGGCAAATCGGGACGGTTGGGCATCTGGATGAACTGGTAAGGATTTCAGTAGGTCCATTTAAAATCGAGGATGCAATCGATCTCGACTGGATAGAGCAAAACGGCGCGGATGCGGTTTTTAAAAACCGAATGAATCCTCTTGATTTCCCAATGGATATCCTTCCACGGATTGAAATCGATGGGGAAGAGGCATCGCTGTTTAAACAGGGAATGAAGCGCCATGTCGCACCACCGGAGGATTTGCCCCATAATGCGGATATTGCGGTTTACAGTCCGGATGGATTTATTGGCATAGGTCTGCTTAAACATGAAAACGACAATTTGATTCTAAAACCCCGCAAAGTGTTTGGGAAATAAAATCGCAAGACCTCCCGTATTGGGAGGCCTTGCATATCTAAGGAGGAGATTCGTGACTAGTTTAGTCTTCCAGATTTAATAAATCTTCAGGAGATAGTGTGCGAAGGAAATCCTCAATCTCGGCGTTGTCTCCTAATTCATCATCCAGCTCAAACTGCTTCTTCAGCAGAAGATAGACAACGATGCCTGTTCCAATTATTTCAAGCGAATTTCTGGATTTCTGTGCCTGAACCTGGATATACTCCGCAATTCGTGGGTTTTCCTTCTTGATGTCCTTAAAAAGAGCTTTTAGATCATAATTTCTGCTGTTGAGCTCATCGCTTACCTTTTCAACTGCATCTTCTGATACGAATATCATAACTGCCTCCCGACTCCAAACGCTTTTTGCGTTTTTATCTTTTCATTGTCCTTCACTCATTTTTGATGCGATGATTATGTTTTTCATAGGTTATACTGATATTTTTTTATATGTGCCTGTTATCCATCAATCCGGAAAATCCGGTGTCAGACACTAAAATTTCGGTGTCAGAGCCCTTGAGTGTCTTAATGTAGGGTGTCAGACCCCCTGATGCATTTTGCACATCGACGCTGTGAACGATAAACAGGTTGGTAGACAGACTTTACATTATGTGGCATTAAAAATTAACTTGGGATATAGGTGTCAGACTCCTTGAGCCTGGGCTCCTTGAGCCTGGGCTCCTTGATAATACCATTGTCAAGTGCCTGAAATGCTTAAATCTGTGTATTATCCAAGTATTGATTTACCAGGATAATAACAGCGTGATATAATCATCGCGCCATGACAACAACCCCAAAAAATTCAACCAACGACAAATTCAACTCGGAGCAGGTGCTTGTTGCGCCCGATGATATATTCAAAACCATCCTTGGCGATGGCGAGGATTTCTTTCGTTCAAGCGCTGAAACACTGATTGAAATCAAACGGAAGGCATCGTTTATCGCGCGGGAAAAAGCTGAGAATGATGAGTCCTTCCGCCAGATTATTCCCTATGTTGTGATTTACAGGACTCATCCGAAAACCGAGTTCTTTCTTTTTAAGCGTCTGAACACACAGGGCGAGGAACGTCTTCACAATTTGTATTCACTTGGAGCGGGCGGGCACATAAATCCAATCGATAAAAAAAAGCATGACCCTTTGTCTGCCGGATTGATGCGTGAACTTGAGGAAGAGCTATTCCTTCCGGATTCCTATGAGCTTTCTTTTAAAGGCTGGATTTATTCAAGAATCGACCCGGTGGCGTGTGTCCATGCGGGGATGATATATTTAATGAATGTCCCGGATGGTGAAATCAGAATTCGCGAAACAGACAAGATGACAGGCGAATGGTGCGATATTCCCGCATTGATTTCCCGCAAGGACAGCATGGAGGGATGGTCGAGAATTGTGCTTGAACATCTGATAGGGTAAATAGCAGAGGGTTTTAGAGCGTGTCGGTAAAGCTAGGCACCCGTCATTCCCGCGAAAGGGGCTGTTGAAAAAGCCCATTATATCCCAGACCGTAGGGGCAACTCTCCGTGGTTGCCCTGTATTTATGCCAATATTTAGGGTAGGCACAGAGACCTACCCCCTACATTCA
>JAGGVT010000207.1 GCA_021157815.1 bacterium
CCCCCGCTCGCGGGGGGATTAAGGGGGGGGGAGGGAGAAGATATAAAAACAACCTTTTCCGACACGCTCTTAAACCCACTGCTATTCTTCTGCAAATTGACGCAACCCTGAATCCGGTTTTCATGTCTCAATTATTATGATGATTTCTGATATAATCTGATTTTTAAGTAACTCAGGGAATCGGGAAATTTAATGTTCTATCAGGCGATACAGGCAAATAAAACAAAAACAGTATTCCTTCTGATTGCGTTTGTCATTGTAATCTGCGCTATCGGCTGGGCGGTCGGTGTGGTTATGGGGACTGGCAGCGAACTGACTCTTGTAATCGGACTGGTTCTTGCATTGCTGATGGTATGGGGCGGATACTACAATTCAGACAAAATAGTAATAGCATCGGTAGGCGCAAAACCGGCTGACAGATTCAAGGACGCATATCTGGTAAACGTTGTCGAGGGATTATCCATAGCGGCTGGATTTGGAACGGTGCCAAAAGTTTACATCATGGAAAGTCCGGCGCTTAACGCGTTTGCGACCGGACGGAATCCCGACCACGCTGCGGTTTGCGTAACAAGAGGCCTTCTCGAAAAACTCGACAGGCAGGAACTTGAGGGCGTAATCGCCCATGAGATGAGCCATATCAGAAACTACGACATTCTCATCATGACAATCGCCGCGGTTTTCGTTGGCGGAGTCGCGTTGTTCAGCCAGATTATTTTCAGGTGGATGTTCTGGGGCGGAGGCGGCCGCTCAAGACGATCATCCTCATCATCAGGTGGAGGCGGCGCGCAGGCCATTATGTTTGTAGTTGCCATTTTGTTATTAATACTCGCGCCGATTCTTGTCAATCTGATGAAACTTTCCCTGTCGCGCAACAGGGAATATCTCGCCGATGCCTCAGCTGTTCAGCTTGCGCGCAACCCTGAAGGCCTGATTAACGCGTTGAAAAAACTGTCCACTGATGAAGAAAAACTCGATGGCGTATCCGATGCCACCGCGCATCTTTTTATAGCGAATCCGTTCAAGAAAAAAGCTGTTTCCAGGATGTTCAGCACGCATCCTCCAATCGAGGATAGAATCAGTGCTCTTGAGAAAATGTAAAAATACACGGGAGATAAACCATGATTACTTTTGGAACAATACTCGCTGCGGATGATATCACAATCGACAACAAAAGCGTTTATCTGTGCAAACTCGGTGAATGGTCGATTCTCAACATGCTCGCGCGTGAAATGGATAAAAGCACTGTCAGGGAATGGGCTGTCGTGCTTGGACATGATAATGATTTACACCGCCGGGACATTGAAAATATTTCCATAAGATGTGTTTTCGATACCCAGTGGGAAAAGGGTTTTGCGAGCCATGCGCTAAAGGGGCTGAATGAAATGCCGCCACACGCGGATGGTTTTATTATTCTTCCCGGCAACATTCCATTTTTCACGCAGGAGATAATGGACGCTATGGTCGGATGCCTTGCCAGTGAAAAAGGATTCATAATCGTGCCTGCGATAAATGGCCAGCGATTCCCGTATCCGCTCTTCCATAGAAAATACCTCGGTGAGATTCGCAGGAGATTGAACGAGGATAATTTCTTTGAGATAGCGGATGACTATCCGGCGGAAACGTATGAACTGCAACTTGATTCAGGGGAATCAATTCTTAGAATAGACGATGAAAACAGCCTTACACAGGCAAGGGAAATTAATTACCGTCGAACCGAAGGAGACAACCAGTCGAATCCGCAGGCGCGAATTCCGCAGTGAAGTTACGCATTAACTCCCAACCAGTAAATTTGTGCTGCGGGCATCCTGCCTGCATGGTTTATATCTCAAGATTGCAGGCATCCTCTCGACTTTCGATATTTGAGGCTACCTAAATAGTCGTATTAAATTGGGTGCCGCCCATACAGCCGTCCCGGCTTTATGGGTGTTTGCTGCGAAGTTACGCATTTCACCCACAAATCCCGCTTCGCGTGATGTGTGGGCGGCACCCGGCGTTTTTGAAAAGGTCGTGCTTTTGAAAAAATCGATTTTATTCCGAACCGTAGGGGCAACCCCTTGGAAGGTGTCTCAGAACCTGGCTTTTCTGTCATTCTGAACGAAGTGAAAAATCTATTCTCGACAGCGTGGATTAATTTCATCTGGTTTAATAATCAACACAGCAACTTATAGATTCTTCGCTACGCTCAGAATGACAATGTATCTTGTTTAAATCTGGATTCTGAGATATCTCCCAAACTTGCTCCCCTCGCTCGCGGGGGGATTAAGGGGGGGACCAAAAATATTATTTTCCCAATTATCCAGCAGTCTCAGGTTATAATTACAGTTTATTCATCTTAATTGCGGAGATTGAACGATGCGTGTTGCATTGTTTGCGGCGGATGACTTTTCAATACAACTTTGCCGGTATCTTGCCGGTGAACACATGCTTGCCTGTCTGGTGACACAGCCGGATAAACCGCGCGGACGAGGCGGCAAAGTCTCGAAGTTGCCTGTCATGATTGAGGCGGAAAAACATAACGTGCCCGTGTTCATTCCCGATACGCTGAAAGATGAAAATTTTAAAACTGAGTTTAAATCAATTGGCGCTGATATCCCAATTATCGCGGCGTACGGCTTGTTCATCCCGAAATGGATTCGTGGTTGGAATCCGTTTCCGTGTATAAATGTGCATCCATCGATTCTTCCCCGATGGCGCGGCGCTGATCCGATAAGAAGCGCTGTCATGGCAGGCGATACCAAAACCGGAGTCGCGCTTCATTTTACAAAAAAGAAAATCGACACCGGCGATGTTATTGTCACTTCGGATGAATATGATATTGATGCCAATCAAACCTTTGATGAACTGAAAAGCGCGCTGTCAGAAATTGCTGTTACGCTGGCCAGCGATTTTCTAAATAAACTCGCGCCTGTAAATATTTCAGATTACAAATCGTCCAAAGGGCATTCGGGAGAAAACGCGATACGAGAGCTTTTTAACTGCACAACTCAGGATGATTCAATCGCGACATATTCGCAGAAGCTGGATAAGCCAATGATGTGGATTAACTGGGACAAGCCATCGCGTGATGTGCATAACCTGATACGGGCGTTGTCATTACGTCCCGGCGCGCGAACCGGCAATCCGCAGAAACCACTGAAAATCCTTCGCTCTGAAATGGTGGAAGAAAGCGAATCCGCAGTGCCTGCAATGCCGGGTGAAATTACAACAGCATCGCGTGATTCGCTTGTGGTATCCTGCTCTGATGGCTTGATTCGGCTTGTCAGTTTGCAGCCGGCGGGCAAGAGAATAATGGACGCTGCTGATTTCATTAACGGTTATCGAGTGAAACCGGGGACAAATATAACAAACTCTTGATGGATAAAAGCAATATAAAAAATGCTCCCCCGCTTCTTGGGCGTTACCGCCTCCTGAAGGAAAAATCGGGCATTTCAGCTTATCGCTCCTTTCTTGCTTTTGACCTTAAACTCAAGCGCGGTGTTGTGGTCAAACTGATTTCAGTCGAGCGATTTCAAAAAAAGCACTTGCCGATTCTGTGGAAATATGTCGAGAAAGCGTTTCGCAAAGAGGAAAACATAAGCCGTATAGTCGAAATCGATTTCCAGAAAGACAGCCTTCTGGTTGCCGAGGAATATCTTGAGGGCCGTTATTTCAACAGCATGATTTTTGAAAATCCCCATGAATACGACAGGTTCGAATCAATTCTGTACCGCTCGGTTGGCTTGGTAAAGAAAATCCATTCAAACGGCATTCCGCATGGATTCCTTAATTTCCGCAATTTGAAGCTCACGCAGAATGACGGAGTCATTATTGAGGACTACCCGATTCTTCACTGGCTCGAAATGAACAATCTGCTTCCGGGCGATGTTGTTCCAAACAGGGAATTCAAGGCTGAGGTACGGGATATGAGACAGCTCGGGCTGATTTTATTCAACCTGTACAGAACGCAGCTTGTGCCTGAGTTTCATTCGTTTCCAAGGAAATATTCACGCAGGGATATCTATGATTTTTTCCGAAACAATTCGTTTGCGTATTTCAGTGATGTCGAGCGCATAGTCGCAAAACTCCTCCTAGGCGGTGAACAGCCGAAGGGATATATATCAATAAATGAGGCGTTCAGGGAGGTAAAGGAAAATATTGGTGTTCTGCCACCAGCGGTTTATGTGCGCGGGAAAATAAAGCAGTTTGACAAAATTGATGCAACACAGGCTGTCAAGCAGACAAAGTCGATTTCAACATCAGAGAAAAAAACGCGTGATTTCGCCCAGCAGCTCGGCAAGCCTGTCGAGATGCCTTATCCAGATGAACAAACCGCAGCGGAAACTCCAACTCACGAAGATGCGGCATACCCGCAAAAACCCGAGATATATTCCATGCGCGAACTTGTCAGGGAAAAACTCATGTTCCGGGGTGTGGCGTGGCTGGCTCTGTTTATAAGCATTATCACGATTGCCCTCACTCTCCTTGTGATAACAAAAGGATTCATGGCGACATCTATCCCGGAAATTGTAACTCCTGATTTTGTTGGACTGAGTTTCGATGAAGCTGAAAGTAGAGCTAAGAAAAACGGTTTGAAATTGCAAATCAGCTCGGAGGAATATCACGATGAACTTCCAGAGGGCCTTGTAATCGAACACCAGCCACAGGCAGGCGCAAGAACCAAGCGCGGCAGAACTGTTTATACAATTCTGTCAAAAGGAGTCGCCGTGGTTAATGTTCCGAATCTTATCAGCCATCAGGAGGATGAAGCAACCAGTGTGCTGTCTTCTGTCCAGCTTAATGTTGGGCGAAAGGAATATGAATTCAACGAGGATGTTGCACTCGGAATCGTCGTGGACCAATATCCGCCACCTAATGTAAAAGTCGCTGTGGGTGAGAAAGTGAATCTGACAATATCAGCCGGATTGCTGAAAAGCACCATTCCAATGCCAAATCTTGAGAGCATGTCGCTTAACGAGGCTTTGACTTTCCTGGATCGAAAAAGGCTCAGAGTGAGAAGAATAATCCGATCATATTCGGATTATTATGAGCGTGACGGAGTGCAATATCAAAGCCCGGCTGCCGGTGCGGAGGTCGAGTTCGGCATGATGGTTGACCTGGAGGTTGTCATGCCAAAACAACTTATGCCTATGGAGGGTTTTCAGGTGGCGCTTACCGTGATGCTCCCGGACTACGATGGCAGGAAACGCGTTAAAATAATCGACAAGAATCAGAAAACGGAAAAAACCATTTATAATGAATTGCACAAAGGGCGTGAAATGATTTCGCTCCTCGCTGAAGGATACGGAAGAACGAACTTGAAAGTATATCTGGATAACGAGTTAATCAGGGAAGAGGTATTTTGAAATTTAATACATCATGCATTCCATGGGCTGTGCAAAAATGAATCTCTCTTTTGGCGACGCTTTTCATGTGGTAAAATTAAATTGAATCAGCCAAAAGTGAGTTCTCCTGAACTGCAGCCTGAGAATGGTAATGGATGTTATTTTTGAAAGGCGGATAGATATTCCGCAATTGTGAGGTATTTTCTGAAAATATGACACCAGCCTTTAAAATTGTTCTTGCGATATGGGCTGTCTCAATGTACTTGGTTGGTTTCATTGCGTGGAGAGTGCAGAATGATGCTCTCAAGCGTGGTTACAGCAGCATCACAGCATCTTTCTGGTCACTGGGAGTGTTATTCATGGCGCCGATTATGCTCCCTCTCTACATTCTCCTGAGAGAAAAAAGCGCGCCAACAGAAACTGAACCGGATGAAGTTGAACAGGCAAGGAGACGATTATTTATTATATGCCCTCACTGCGGCGAGGAAAATCCACCGGAACTGACAAGATGCCAAAAATGTGGACGATTACTTGTCAGCGAAGGCAAAGCAATAGGCACGAAAGCCTGTCCCTATTGTGGAGAACAGAATGACATAAACGCTGTTTACTGCGCAAATTGCAAGCAGCCTTTTTAATTCTACCGCACTATATATAATTATTAGTAGTTCTGGCATCTAATGAACTTGGAGGATTATGTGAAAAACTAATCCTTCATTAACAATACACTTACTCACTTTGGAGTTGGAAATGAGAACTTTCTTAAAAGCAGGGCTTGTAATACTTGTTAATTATGCTTTCTGGGTTTTTATTTTCTGGGCAATCTGTGAAGCTTTTGGGGTTGGACTGATTGGGGCTGCAATCGGATTTTTGATTGCGACCAGCTGTATTTTGTTCGCTGTTTATGGCCTTAAGTATGCGATTATGAAAGACCTGGAGGCTACTCGCGTAACAGGGGGAGCCTATGCGGATGTGAATCGAATAATTGCTGATATGGCTTATAAAGAGGGATTGCCAAAACCTGATGTTTATGCTGCCAATGTATTCGCTCCGCACGCGATGTCAATTGGAACCAGCATGCAATCCATGTCTCTTTTTGTCACAAAGGGGTTGGTTGATAAACTTAATGAGGATGAATTGAAAGCCTATATCATGCACGAATTGGCTCATTTAAAAAGAGGGGATCACGTTGCGGCCGATATCGGCGCAGCGGTTGCGTATTTCCTTTTGTTTCCAACAAGGATTTTCGATTCGATAAACGATGGCGAGAACGTTGGTAAAGTGCTTGCAATGCTAATCTTTGGGCCTTTCGCAGCGATATTTGTCCAGTTGGGCGCCTATCGCGCTATCGATTATGAAGCTGACAAGTTCGCAGCGCAAATACACGGACAGGGTTATTCGCTGGCATCTGCCTTGAATACGGGGCAGAAAGATATCCGAAAGCATCCTATTAAAGTTCCTCTTTACTGTGCGCATCTCTTTACAGTCGAGCCGATAACAACACAAACACAGTCTGGAGCGCTGTTTATTACTCATGTTCCCACGCCGAAACGAATGACAAGATTGAAAAGGCTGGGCAAGAAAATAATAAAGAAAGCAATCTACAAGAAAAAGGGAATAACATAATCAAAACCTGATTTAACTGCATTATGATGAAAGCGAATCGCGGATTTTTCCCGCGATTTTTTTATTTTTACTATTGCATGGCACTACTGTCCGGTTAAATTTATATAAAAGCAAAAAAGACATAGAATGTTCCGCAAAGGCGGTAAAAAGGGGATTGTCCCAACAATGTGAATAAGTGCAGTATAAATGAGGGTTTGCAGTATGGTAAATTGATAATATCAGATTTGAAGCCTATGTGGACTGTCCCCTTTTTACGGATAGAACGACTCAATATTCACTTTCGTTTCATGTCTGATAAATACCAATAATCCCATTTATTCTTTATTAATCAGCAATCCGGTAAGTGGGCTCTAACTTAACCGGACACTTGTGATTGCATGGATTTAAAAAAAATAGTGTAGAATATATTAAGACTGCCCACTCAGTGTGGGGCGCATGTGATTTCTTAAATCATACTGAGGTGGCAAACGACTGGATTTATGGAATAATCACATGCTGACAGGAATTTTGAAGCGCCTAAAAAAGAAGGGAAGGAAATGATTAATACTACTTCAATGAAACATATTCGATTGGTGAAAGCAGGCACGATTCTATGCCTGTTCCTGCTCGCAATCGCTTTCCAAACCGCGACAGCGCAATCATCAGAATTAACCGCCGATGAAATCCTCGACAAAGTGGATGACCTCTACCGCGGCGATTCATCTCAAGGCACGATGACCATGACAATTAAAACCGAGCACTGGACACGCGAACTGACCCTTGAATACTGGAGTCTGGGAAAGGAAAAATCACTGTTCAGAATTCTCGCGCCAAAAAAGGAAAAAGGAACCGCAACCCTGAAATGCGACAGGGATATCTGGAATTACCTTCCCAAGGTTAACAGAACAATCAAACTACCGTCCTCGATGATGTCGCAGTCATGGATGGGAAGCCATTTCACAAACGATGACCTTGTCAAGGAATCACGTTTCACCGATGATTACACATTCGAGAAGAGTTTCGACGGTGAGCGGGATGGGCAGAACATTATCGAAATAACATGCATTCCTCATGAGGATGCCGCTGTTGTCTGGGGCAAGGTGATTGTCATTGTCGAGCAGGATTCTTTCATTCCGCTTGAAATCAGCTATTATGATGAAGACATGGAACTGGCAAGAACAATGCGATTCAGTGATGTCAAAGATATCGGTGACAGAAAGCTGCCCGTTTCCATGATTGTGATTCCAGCTGACAAACCTGACGAGTCAACTGAAGTGACTTATGATGAAATTAATTTCAACGTGGAAATCGATGAGGAATTTTTCTCTTTACGGAATTTGCAGGACAGATAGGTATTTATTGGAAACAAGGGACTTAAACCGCTTGTCTCTCAATTATCGTAACCCGGCGTCCCTTCGCCGGGGTTATGAAAGGTGGATAGAACGTATTAAATGTTAAGCATACGACTGGCATGGCGAAATCTCTGGCGAAACAAGCGGCGTACATTAATTACGCTTCTTGCGCTGGCTGTGAATACCGCGGTGTTGATTACAACATTTGCTCTCATGGACGGTTATATTGAAAATGCCGTTCGTTATGCCACAGACCTTCTAACCGGTGAAGCGCAGATTCACGCTAATGAATATCTCGAAGACCATTCCTTATATAAAACGATTGATAATCCAGATGAGATAATCGCAAAAGCCAAATCGCATGGGATTAACGCATCGCCCAGGGTTTACGGTTTTGGGCTTCTGTCTGTTGGAAATAAATCTGCCGGTGTAATGTTTGAGGGAGTTAATCCTGAACTCGACAAACAGGCGTTCACACTGCATGAACACTTGCAGGGGGATGGCCGGTTTGTTTCAAACAAAGCTGACAAGGGAATGGTGCTGGGGAAGAAACTCGCGAAAACGCTTAATGTAAAAATAGGCTCGGAAATAATCGCGGTCGTTCAGGCAGCGGACGGCTCACTTGGAACAGACATTTACACGGTATCAGGAATTCTTAAAACCGCGGGTGAAAAACTGGACCGCTCAACCGCCATTTGCCACATTGATGACTTCAGGGAATTGTTTGTAATGGAAAATGCAGTACATGAGATAGCCCTTAATTCATTCAGAGGTGTCGAACTGGAGGAAATAAAGCCACTACTGGGAACGACGATCGATGGTCTTGAGTTTAAAACATGGCGACAGCTTAATCCGTCGCTGAGTCAAATGGTTGATATGTCGCATGTCGGAATGGGGATATTCGCAACGATTTTTTTCATTGTTGCAGGGCTTGGCGTGATGAACACAATGCTCATGGCAACTTATGACCGCATCAGGGAATTTGGAATCCTCAAAGCGATTGGAACATCACCGATGGCAATAATCAGAGACATTCTTGTTGAGGCAATGATGATGAGCGTTATTGCAATCTGTATTGGATTTGTGCTCGGACTCGCCACTTCATATTACCTTTCAATACACGGCATCGACATGAGCGGCGTTGGCGGTGATGTTACCTTTGCGGGGATTGCGTTTGACCCAATCTGGAAAGCTGTTATTCATCCTGCATCCTTTATCGAGCCTATGGCCATGATGTGCGTGATTTCAGTTCTGGCATCTATTTATCCCGCAGTTATCGCCGCGAGATTAAAGCCCGTGGAGGCAATGAATCATGTGTGATACGAGGAAACCTGCATAATGAAAATGATTGCAAAATTAGCGTGGCGAAGTGTCTGGCGAAACAAGCGTCGAACAATAATCACCGTTGTCTCGATTGGTTTCGGACTCGCAGCGGCTTTGTTTTTTATCACTTTTGCGGATGGCCAATATCAGAAGATGATAAATGACAGTGTCAGGATGCAGGCGGGACACATTACGCTTGAACATCCTGAATACCGTGATGCCCCCGCTGTTGACCTGTTTGTAAATGATTCAACTGATATACGTCGTGAAATCGAGAAACTGCCTGATGTTGAGAAAGTAAAACTGCTGGTGACAGGACAGGGCGTCGCGCGAAGTGGCTCCGGCGCTGTCGGAGTCGGGTTCTTAGGCGTTGAACCGTCGCTGGAGATTCAAACATCACCCCTGGCGAAAAAAATAATCAAAGGTGAATTTCTTGATGATGAGGACAAACGCCATGTTGTTATCGGCAGTGTGCTGGCAAAGCGCTTGAAACTGGATATTGGCAAGAAAATGGTTCTTTCGACAAATGATGTTAACGGCAACCTGGTCGAGGAACTTTGTCGTATTAAGGGTATATTCTCAACAGGCTCTGATGAGACAGACGGTTTTTTCATCCTCGTTCCAATTGCATTTGCACGAGGTTTGATGCAGCTTCCTGAGGATGCCTCAACACAGATTGGAGTTATTCTGGAAAAACAGGAAAAAATGAAGCAAGTTCAAAAACAGATTTGGAACATGCTTGGAAGCAGGGATATCGTTGTTCTCACCTGGCAGCAGGTCATGCCTGATTTAAACGCTTTTATAAAAGTTGACGGAGGGTCAAATCTTGTTTTCCAGGGAATTATTCTTACTCTGGTTCTGTTCACGATATTCAATACAATCCTTATGTCCGTGCTTGAACGAAAGCGGGAATTCGCGGTACTGCTCGCGCTTGGAACATCCCCGAATCTTCTTCAGGCGCAGGTTATGATGGAGTCGGTTTTTCTTGGGTTAATCGGAGTGTTCATCGGAACTGTGGTCGGTGGGGCGATCACGTGGTACTACTCGATTCATGGATTGGACTTCAGCGAAATGATGACTGAGAACATGACCGTTTCAGGAATGGCTTTCGATCCAATTATTTACACCCATTTGACTCCAGGCGTTTTCATTATTTTAGGCTCGATTGTTTTTATTGCGACTGTTCTCTTAAGTGTATTTCCAATGCGTCGCGCGGCGAATACGCCTATCAGCGACGTTTTGCGATAGGAATTCAGGAGATAAACGTGGACAAAATAATCAACATAAATAACGTTATAAAAGATTACGGACAGGGCGATGTCATTGTCCACGCACTGCGGGGAATCACCCTTTCACTCGAATGCGGTGAATTCACATCAATGGCAGGCCCCTCAGGATCAGGCAAGAGTACGCTTCTCAATATTATTGGCGGACTCGACAAACCTACAACGGGATCTGTCGAGGTTGATGGCAGGGATGTTGTATCAATGTCAATGGCTCAGTTAAGCCATCTACGGCGTAACCGCATCGGGTTCATCTTTCAGAATTACAGCCTGATTCCCGTACTAACAGCGTACGAAAACGCTGAATACATCCTCGTTCTGCAGGGCGTTTCAGCGAAAAAAAGAAATGAAAGGATAATGGATATTCTGAAAGAAGTCGGACTCGACGGCATGGAAAACAGATTCCCGCGCGAACTCTCAGGAGGCCAGCAGCAACGTGTCGCAATCGCAAGGGCAATCGCGCCGGAGCCGGCACTGGTACTCGCGGATGAACCGACAGCGAATGTCGATTCAAAAACCGGCGGCGCTCTCATGGATTTAATGCGCAAACTCAACGAGGAAAAGGGAATCACTTTCCTTCTCTCCACTCATGAGAAAATAGTCATGGAGCGCGCGCGACGCCTTTTTGTATTAAAGGACGGACTAATTGAATTCGACGGTTCACCTAAGGAGGGAATTAATATTGCCTAATGCTGATTAAAACTTTTGCTGGCATCACAGGAATTTGTAACCCGGCATCCCTTTGCCGGGGTATTGGCTGCCCATCTCTTTCATTTTCCCGGTTAATGAGAAGCCGGGCTACATAAAATCTTTGAATTATATTCTAATCATCACCAAGCGGAATATCCTCAATTGAGATCAAATATTCCTCAGGTATCTTGATATCTATAAGATTATCGCTCGTGATAATTGGTGATGATTTATCAAGCGTATCAAACATGGTTTGATCAAAAGCGCACTCAGATGTCAAACCACCTGTGCTGCGGTATTTATCCAGGCTTCCATAAACGACACAGTGTTTAATATATCTTTCATCATCAATGATAAGTTCAAAGTACCTCGTATTGCCATCGAAACCCCATTTGAAAGAAGCGCCTGAATCTTTCAGCATTTGTGCGAAAGCCTCGAAATTCTCCTTGATTATGAAACTGCGGTTGTCCAATACATCGTAAAAGGATTCCGGTAAAACCTCATCATAGACATAATGCCGGTTAGTTGAAGCATTAATAATTGTTTCAAGATTGCCAGCCATCGCACAAAGAAGTCTTTTATCATAATCCTCAATTTCCTCAGGTGTCTTTGTTGCTCCCATTAAGTGCATTTTCCATCGTTTTATTTTTGTGCCCTCGTCCTGTTTATCAATCCTGCGGTGAATAATTGCCGGATTATATTCATATACCGGTGCAGCTTCAAACCATGATTCCTTACCAGTATCTAAATAATTATTCCAATCCAGATAAACGCATCTCAAACTGAATTCTGAGTCGTTGATTACTTCATACTTGAATGAGCCGAAATCAGAACGGTCTTTAATTAGATCCCGTCCTGTAATAACCTCGACTGGTTTCCCGGTCATTGGATTTCTGGGCCAATATAAAAGAAAACCATTTTTGACAAGAGTGGAAAACGAGTCGGGAAAACTCCCGTTCACATCCTTATAAAGGTTGATTTCATGAAAAAAAGATACAATATCCAACCAGGAACAAACTGTAGCTAAATCAGTACTTAATGGAAATTCCATTTTCTTGAAATCAAATGCCTGTCCTTCTCTTTGAATTAAGGGGGCTTCAGTAACTGAACCCTTTAACTCGGCATTTGGCTTAACAGCCCTTGGTGATGAGGAACAACCGGCTAAAAAAATAAATACTAATGCGACTAATAAGATAGAAGCTGCCCGAAAATATTCTTTCCTCATGATTGCACCTGTCATGTCAATTTATTTCATATCGACAACTAAAAAATAAAAAGAGTCTTGTCAAGCTCTTTATGCTTTTTCGATAAAACCAAACTGTGTTAATATACAAGTCCGGTATGTCGGATTACTGGGAAATCTGACCTTTTTTAAAGATATTTAGGATTTAATCATGAAAAATATTGTTTGCATAAATCGATTTATTCCTGTAATGATTTTCTCCATCATCCTGTGTTTCGCGTTTATTACAGACGCGCACGCGGAACAAAGCAATCCCTTTGACTCATGGTCGGGACGTATCAGCATCCAGACAACAGGCGCAGATAACAAGAGGTTCGGCGAGCAATTTGAAATTTCCCAGAGTTTGCTTCTAAGGCTGATTAGAAATCTCGAAATAAACGATGAAACCGATTTGGAAATACATTTGCTCAACGGGTTGAAATTATCGACCATGGATAATCCGTTCAGCGATATGCTTTTCTCGTTCGCCCCTGAAAATCTGCGATACCGATGCTTCGACATGACATGGGAAATCCTCGATGAATCCGCTACTTCAATGTTCTTCTCCGTTGACAGGCTGAACGCGCGATTTACACTGCCCGATGCGGACATCACAATCGGGCGCCAAGCGATTACTTTCGGCAAGGCGTGGTTTTTCAATCCGCTCGACAACTATCTCCCATTCGATTCCGGCACTGTTGACCGCGATTACAAA
>JAGGVT010000011.1 GCA_021157815.1 bacterium
GGCTTCAAATCTGATGTTATCAATATACTATGCTGTAACCCCTTATTTATACTGTGTTTATTCACTTTGTTGGGACAGTCCCCTTTTTTTACTCAATCTAAACTCAACCCACACGATTTATTGAAGACCCATTTTTATCAATAAAAGAGAGGGATTCCGACCATTCGCTTCGCGAATGTCGGAATGACGTTTTTCTTGCTGTTAGGAGGTTTTGAGACAGCTTTCAGGATTATGGCAGGAAAAACCCGGCGAGAGGACGCCGCGGCAAGGGGACGCCGGGTTACAATTATAAGATCGAAAGCGCTCCCGTAAAAAGGCGAGGACGCCTTAATGCGCCGGATGGAATCCGGCGCTTCCAGAGGGAGCTTATTAACATTAACTCTCTTAAAACCTACGGAGAAATCTTTGTTAAATACGCGTCGGTTTCGCCGTTTGATTCGTGCAGGTCAGGCCAGACACCGGGGTCGAAATCGACTATGCCATTAAATCCTCCGGCAATATATACGTTGCCATCATCGTCATACTGTATTCCCCAGCCCTCATCTCGACCAGTGCCGCCCCATGTGCGCGCGCCAATGTAGTCTGTTGTGCCTAAATCAAACCTGATCAAAAAAGTGTCTTGTTCACCGTTTGACGTTTTGTTATCAGAATCGGGACCCGGGTCGAAATCAGCTGTACTTTCGAAACTGCCGGTTATAAAAATACGGTCGCTGCTGAGAACAATCTCATGCCCGCTGTCGTTGCTGCCTCCACCCCATCCTTTCGCGAACGAGAACTCACCCGCTGAATTGAATCCGCATAGAAAAGCGTCATACAAGCCGAATGATATCAAATTGAATGTTTCTCCTGATGGGTCGAAATCAGTAGTTTCCTGGAAATATCCTGTAAGGAATATATTATCGGAACCATCGAGAACCATGCCAAGCGTCGAGTCATCAATCGCGCCGCCGAATGAAACAGCCCAGATATGGGCGCCGTTATCGTCATATTTGGCAAGGAAAATATCTGTTCCACCGATTGATTGTAGAAAATTCCCGCCGCCATCGGGATCGAAATCGAAACCAGCGCCAAAACTGCCTGTTACGATAAAATCGCCAGAGCTGTCGGCAACAATCGCTTCGCCTGTATCGTAAGCCCATGACCCCATTGTGACAGCAGCCTGATACGCGCCGGATGAATCCAGGTAGTTGATGAAAAT
Organism: bacterium; assembly: GCA_021157815.1. Lineage (GTDB taxonomy): Bacteria > JAJVIF01 > JAJVIF01 > JAGGVT01 > JAGGVT01 > JAGGVT01. The sequence continues at coordinate 1,199 of JAGGVT010000011.1, forward strand.
ATCTTTCAATCCTGACGCAGTACGCTCGTCTGTGCCAGTACCGGGATTGAAATCGACAGTCGTTTTGAAATAACCTGTAACAGCGACCAAACCATCAGAGTTAACCGCCACAGCGTTGCCTTCATCATTCTGATTTCCGCCCCAAGCGGCTACCCAGAGAAGGCCACCATTGCTGTCGAGTTTGCTGACAAAAACATCCCTGACATCGACCGCTGTTCGCTCCTCAACGCCGGTTCCAGGATCAAAATCAACTGTACCCCAAAAAAAGCCTGTTAAATAGATATTGTCAGAATCATCAATAAATATAAATTTGGATACATCTTCAGAAGGGCCTCCAAAAGTCAGAGTCCATTCAAATACTCCGTTCGGATCAAACTTGCTTAGGAAAATATCCGTTTCGCCGTTTGATGTTCTTTCATCCACGCCATCGCTCGGATCCAAATCAACCGTATCACTGAAATATCCAGTGGCAAAGATGTTTCCCAGGCTGTCTGTCGCGAGTGAGCCGCTTTCATCCATGCCTGTGCCACCCCAGGTCAATGTCCAGTTATCGCATCCATCCACGGAAACCTCGCAGGTGTCGATAATTGTTACATTCGGAGGGTCGCAGGAATCGGTCGCGCGGAAAGCGACAGTCATAACTGCAGGTTCGCCGGTACCCGGGCAGTTCGGATTATTGAATGGCCCGCCATCTGTGAACATGCCATCTGTGTTGGATGTTTGAGCATCGAAAGTAACACCGTCATAATTCCAGTCGGCTTCATATAATACAATCGGATCTCCGCCGTGGTCGCTGGATGCTGTTACCTCGAAATCAATTGTCTGATGGTTGCTGACTCCTGAAATGGGACATTCAGGCGAGAGAATTTCACCTGTGATTGGTCCGCAGCATGTATCAACTGTTACTTCGCAGGTTGCGAAAATGGTCGTGTTTGGATGTATGCAGCTGTCGGTCGCGCGGAATGCTACGGTGTAATAAACCGGATCAGGATCAGGGCAGTTTGGATTGATAAATGGCCCAAGTTGTTCAAAAACGCCATCAGTATTAGAAGCATCGATATCAAAAGTAACGCCATCGTAATCCCAGTCAACCTCGTAAATCACAATCGGATTTCCGCTGTTGTCGCTGGATGCTGTAACAGTAAAATCAATCAGATCATCATCAGCAACGCCGGTTAACGGACAGGATGGCGAAAGAATTTCACCCGTGATGGGTCCGCACGGCGGTCCAATTGCAACCGGAAAAACCTGGTATGTGGCGAATTCAGCCACATCATACATCTCAAGCGCGACTCCATCCGGTGAATGAATCACGCTGTCTCCCTCAAGACCTGTTCCCGGAGTTCTGGAATCAAGCACCTTGACAAGTCCTATGTATGTACCCTCATCAAGATCATTTTCATTTGAGAATGTCGCAGTATATGTTAATGGGTCATCCCAGCCGTTGGTTCGCGTATCCGTTGTGGTGGCTTCCACGATGCTGTCGAACATTCCCTGAACATCGACTGTAACCGATGAAATTTCGCTTGGAGCGCTGATTTGATTTGTATGGGCAGGATTAGGATAATCATCATCGACTGTACGCCCGTGATTCCAGTCGTAAATATCGATTGTGATAGATGCCGGATCAGGTCCGTACCATATGTCCGATTCAATCTCAATTTTCCATGCCGATTTACGGTTGAACTCGGGAACGTAGTAAACAGGCTCAAGGCGTGTTAGATAATCCGCGCTTGCGCCGTAGCCAAAAGTCATATACAGAATAAAACTGGTGCCTGTCTTTGAAAAAATCAGGTAGAAATATTGCCATTCTGTGCCCATCGGAAATCGGTTCTTGTTGGAATCCTTATAACAGATAACATAGGGCATCGCGGCAGAATCGCCTGTTACGCCTGCCAAATCCATGGTGTAGCCGTCAGCGTTTAGAATCGAATCGGGATACGCCTGAACCTGCATGTTGGAAAAATCGGATGGTGTCATGCTCTGGGGAGCGACAACAACAGCGACATCGAAAAGGTCAAGGTCGCATCGATTTTTCGCGGTTGGAGGTTCACTGGTATTGCCCATCGGAAATGGATGTTTAATCCAGAATCCGAGAGCGACATCGCCGTTTCCATCAAGTGCAATCCTGTCAACCTTCAGGCAATCAACACATGGCCTGGTCACAAAATATGACATTCCACTTATTACGAACGATTCACCAAGTGCGGATGTTCGCATCGGTATCAGTTCGACATCTGTGAAATCTGATGAAAAGTTCAGATCGAATGCTCCCATTAATCCAATCGCAGTGCTGCCGTCAAAAGCGATAACGGGCAGTGAATCGAGTGTACTTGCTGTTTCATTCGCGCCTGGAACCCCTGCGGAAACCGGATCGGAACCGCCTTTTGAACAACCGAGACTGATTATCATAATAAGAAGAATAATTGGTAAAAAAGAAGACCTGCTCATAACACACCACCAAAATTATTAATAATACTATATAACTATTATTGTTAATATAGCCTTAATGGCAATTAAGAATGATTATATCAGTTAAATTGAATAAGCGCAATTGCACACTTGTTTCCCTAAATCCGCGATTGAACTCGTTGTCATTCCGGGCTTGACCCGGAATCTATCTTGACAAGCGAAAAAGATATGGATTCTGAATCAAGTTCAGAATGACAATTTATCACCCAATTGGTGAATTCAATGTTAACCAGGAAAGCGAGAGCTTCCCACATAACCTGCGAGCCGTAGGCGATACGAAAATATCCCATCGCGGATTTAGGGTGAATACCGAATCGTTCTATCCGCAAAAAGGAGCATTCCCCAATCATGGGGTACGTCCACAAGAGGCTTCAAATCTGATGTTATCAATATTCTATACTGTTAATCCTCATTTATTCTGTACCTATTTACATGGTTGGACAGCCTCTTTTTACTACCATTGTGGAGTAGCCAAAATTATTTTTGTTTTTGTTCAAATTTAACCGGACAGTAGTGATATAATGTATTAAATAGTAATCCGGCATCCCCTCGCCGGAAAAAATTATAAATCCCCACCAAGGAGATGAGACAAATGACAGCAACAGCTGGAAAAGCGGCACCCGATTTTGAGGCTCCCGCTTATGACCAATCCGAGGGATTCACGAATGTTAAACTATCTGATTACAAGGGCAAGTGGGTGGTGGTTTGTTTCTACCCGGGTGATTTCACCTATGTCTGACCGACAGAGCTGAGTGCGGTCGCATTCCAATATGATGAATTGAAAAAACTGGGAGTTGACGTTCTCGCGATAAGCGTTGACAGCAAATTCAGCCACAAGATATGGCAGGAAGAGGAACTGTCGAAAATGGTTGATGGCGGCGTGCCGTTCCCGATGCTTTCGGACGCGGGAGGCCGTATCGGTAAATTGTACGGCGTCTATGATGAAGAAAACGGTGTAAACATTCGCGGTCGATTCCTTATTGATCCTGATGGGGTTATACAGGCGATGGAGGTCATGACACCACCCGTAGGGCGTAATTTCGCGGAGCTCATTCGCCAGATTAAGGCTTATCAGCATGTGATAAAAACCGGTGAGGTCTGTCCCGCCGGATGGCAACCGGGTAAAACAACTCTCAAACCAAGCCCCGATTTGGTTGGCAAGGTCTGGAAAGTCTGGAAACCCGACGCCGAGCTGGGGTAAACCTGCGCTAAATAAATTGTAACCCGGCATCCTTTTGCCGGGGAAAACCGAGCCTCGAACGTTAGTGAGAGGTGGGTGAGTATTGGTATAATCTGCCTTACCCCTCACTTACGTTCGGGGCTCGAATTGTGTTTTCGATTTGTGGAATGAAAAGCGAGAAATCGCATTCAGATAAATCCTCACTCAAAAAATGAACCTCTCTATATTCTCAATTGTATTATAAGCTGGAAAACGCAATTTCAAATGATGTGCCGATATTACTAAATGAACAGGGAATAGTGTACAATATTCCGTTTTGTGACAGATGAAGATACTCGACCGATACATAGCCACGGAATTCATGATCTTCTTCGGAGCGGTGATCTTCGGGTTCGTTGTGCTCATGACCGGCAACACGATTTTCCTCATGAGCGACCTTATAATGAACAAGCGGATTCCGTTCTTTGTGGTGTCGCAGATTCTGATTCTGCGTATTCCGGCGATGTTCGTTCTCGGTTTTCCGGTCGCGACCATCTTCGCAGTCATGCTGACCATGGGCAGGTTCGCGAAAGACAGCGAGATTGTCGCCATGCGTACCGGCGGCCTTAGTTTCCTGCGAATTATTTTTCCCCTGGTGTTTATGGCAACTGTAATCAGCATTGGCAGCTTTTACCTGAATGAGATTGTTGTCCCGAATGCTAATCACATATCGCAGAATTACATACGGCAGTTTTTTCTCAGCGAAGTAATGGAAAATGCAAAGGCGAATGTCTTTTTCAAAATTCCCGGCGGACTTGTGCTCTACACGAAGAAATTCGATGATGAAAAAAAAGACCTTCGCAACGTCATGGTGTTCGAAACAAAGGAATACGGCTTCCCGGATATTTCGGATGTCGTTCATGGCGCTATCAAGGGTGATGATCTTGTACTCGAGGATGGGGTCAAGTATGAGATAAACAAGGATGGCCATATCGATCAGCAGTATTATTTTAAAACATCGACAAAGGATATTTCCCGCGAAATCCGCAAGTTATATGGCGAACAGAGAACTCCGCAGGAGATGGTATCCGGCGATTTAAAAAAATTAATCGACAGGTTCAAGAAGCACAACCTAAAAGTGTCGGCGCAGGAAACGGATTACTATTTTAAATTCTCAATTCCCGTGGCGAATCTCGCGTTTGCGATTGTCGGTCTTCTGTTTGCCGTGTCGAATCCGCGCAAGGAGAGCTACAGCGGGATAATTATCGCGCTGATTCTGGTTACGGTTTACTGGATAATGATGACCGTTATGCGGTCGATGGGACATAAGGGGATGCTGACTCCCTGGCTGGCGGCATGGGGCCAGAATATTATTTACTTTTCCATCGCAATTCCACTTTTAGTCAAGGCTCGAAAGTAGATGAAAATACTTGATAAATATATAATGCGTGAAGTCGCGGTTTTTGTGAGTGTCGGAATTCTCGGATTCACGATTCTGATTATCGGGAATAATTTCTACGCTCTCAGCGATCTTATCTTCCAGAAAAAAGTCCTGTTCAGTGACCTTATTCTGATTACGCTTCTGGACACACCGGCATCCATGGTACTTTCACTGCCGGTCGCGACACTGTTTGGAGTTATGTTATCCATAGGCCGCCTTGCTATGGACAGTGAGCTGGTCGCGATGCGCGCAGGTGGCATTTCACTAACCAGAATCATGATTCCTCTTTTGTTGGTTTCATTCGCATTCAGCGGGGCCACCTATTATCTTGGGGAAAAACTGGTGCCCGCGGCAACTGCAATGTCGGATATGATCAAAGAGGAGAAGATAAAGGGCAAGAAATTTCATTTAAAAAGCAATATTTTTTTCAAACGCTCCGATGATTTCATAATCGCGGTAAATAAATTCAATGTCAAAGACAAAACACTGACTCGTCCGGTTATTTGGTTTAACGATGAAGCGGCGCAAAAAATACATATCTACACAGCGCACTCAGGCAGGTTTGAAAATGATGAGGTTATGATGCCGGATGCGAATCATCATGTGTTCGATGCAACCGACCTGCATCGACACCTTATGTATACTGAAAAGATAAGGGTGCTAAGGCTTGATTTTCCAGAGGAGCTTCAGCAGGTTCACGAGGATAAATCCGGAGCGGCGGGACTTGCAGCCAGCGATCTTCAGGATCAGATAACCAACCTTGAGCAGTCCGGGCAGGACCCATCAATTGCCCAAACACATCTTGCATTTAAATATTCAACGCCAATCGCATGTACGATTTTCAGTTTCGTTGCGTTTATGTTCAGCGTGATAAATCCGCGGAAGGAACGTTACAGCGGCGTTTTCATGGCGCTAGTGCTGATTTTCGTTTACTACATTATGCAGACCGTCTTTAAATCACTTGGAGAGAAGGGTCTTGTACGGCCGCCGGAGCTTGCCGCCTGGGCGACCAACATACTTTTCCTTATCGTTGGCATGATTACTTTTATAAAAACATCGAAATAGTGTTGGTTATAACATTATTATTGAGTGCAACCCGTTTGCGATAGAAAGCAGGCGGGTTTATAATTATGTACTTGGATAAATCAAATCAAATCTCAGCTGGGAGGTTGATGATTAATATGCGGAAATTAATGGTTTTAATGGTTATTGCTCTTGTAACAGCTTGTTTCATTTCAATTGCCTGTACTGGTGATGCGAAGCCGAACAATGCAACAGACAAAACGGGTGCGGATAACGCTGATACTGAACAGGTGGAAAAGAGCGCTGACGCTGCTGTCGAGGGAGAAAAAGACACAGCCGGAACGGATGCTGTCGAAAAAGCGGATGAACCCACCGAGGGAATCGAAAAAGGCGATGTTGTTTCTTCGGCTGATGGGTCGCGGGAAGGTGTGGTTTCAAACACTGCGGCAGGCACGGAAGGGAATGTTACAACAAGAATTGAAGAGGATGGTTCAGTTACAATTGTTGATTCGACAGGAAACGTGATAGCATCAAAAAGTGTTCCCGGAACATCTGAAACAACATCGGAAACGGTTGACGGACTTTCGGCCACTGGCGACCAGCAAACTCCGGTTAACGCTGTAGAAGAAAAGAAAGAAATCAATTCACGAGGTGATATTAACATTAAAAATAAAATCGCAATTATGAAAACGAATTTCGGCGATATTTACTTGTTCTTCTTCGATGACAAGGCGCCGAGTCATGTTCGGAATATTCTTTATCTTGCCGAGAAGGATTTTTACAAGAATGTAAGGTTCCATCGAATCAAACCGGGCTTTGTGGCTCAGGCTGGAATAGCGCGTGATGATTGGGAAGAGCCGGTTCCTCCGGTGAAACTTGAGGTTGACCCGACTCTTGAGGCACGACATAGAAGAGGCGCTCTCTCAGCGGCGCGAACAAACGACCCCAACAGCGCGACCAGCCAGTTCTTCCTTGTTTTCAGTGAGGCAGGCACGAAATCTCTTGATGGCAAATATACAGTCTATGGCCAGATGTTCAAAGGATTCGATACGCTGGATAAACTTGAGGGAATTAAAGTCGCGCCGAATTCTCGGATGCACGGTGAGGTTTCAAAGCCGATGCAGGATGTTTATATCGTTGATATAGTGATAGAAGACAGCGCGCCGTATGAAGCGGAAATCGCAAAGTGGAAGGAAGAAAACGGGCTGTAATTTATAGTTCTTGACTGATTTGTGGAAATGATCAATCAATCGTAGGGGCGACTCTAAAAGTCGCCCCTACGATAACGTATTGAGACTTTTGAAAAAGGAAGAAATGATGCTGGTTTTTATAACCGAAAAAGAATAGATTCCGGGTCAAGCCCGGAATGACAAATATTATTAATGACAAGCTAATGTCATTCCGGCGAAAGCCGGAATCCATCCTTGTCAAAGCCGGAATCCATCCTTGTCAAAGCTGGAATCTATCCTTGTCAAAGCTGGAATCTATCCTTGTCAAAGCCGGAATCCATCCTTTTCCAGAGGTTTCGTATTGATTAAAATTTTGTCGTATCATGATCCAATGGTGTCTGAAACGCGTTTTCAAATAGCGACAACTCTTCGCAAGGGTGTAGATGAAATCTCGCAAAAGTGGGCTGATGTTATCGCATCATATTACGATGATGACATAACGCGAGAGGAACTGGCACGCCGGAGCAAAGTCGCAATCGAAATTCTGGCAAATCTTCTTGAAGGCGAGGATTTGGAATCATTCAGAAATTTTTACCGCAAACTAGCTCTTGAATGGATAACAATCGGCGGAACATCGGATGAACTCAGGAATTTGAAAAACGATTTCCTGAAAATCTGCGAAAACAGATTCGCGTTTATTGATAATGTCGAGGATGGGCCTGGCGAGCTGATTAAGGAACTGGATGATTTCCTCGAAAAGGAATTATGGCAAAGGGCTGCAAGCGAGTATCTTGCGGTTTTCGAATCTGAAGTATCGGAAAATCTTAGCGGCCTTCCTGATTCGAATGAATCGCTGCGACGCCTTCTGAAACTAACCGGACGCCTTGGCGGATTAATTGACGCTGGAGATATCTGGGAGGAACTTCTGTATGAAATGCGCGAGATTTTCCCTTCCATGGATGCCGGCGCTGTTTTTCTATATGTTAATGGCAGGTTGTCGCTGAAAGGGATTGTCGGTTTCGAGGATTTTGTGTATGTCCGAAACGATGATGAGTTCGATTTCAGTTTCTATTCCACGTTCGACCGTCGGCTGGGGATAAATGTAACAAACATCGCCAATCTTGATAATCCTGAAAAGGTGGTTTTTTGTAGGAGGCGGCTTAAAGATGACAACGTTGAGAAGGAATATCCATCCCAGATATTGTCGCTTCCGCTGATTGCAAGCGACACTAGGAAGGGTCTTGTCTGCCTTTATGGATTCGATAAAAAGAGTTTTTTCAATGATGATGAAATAGCCCTTCTTGAAATCCTGTCAACCAATATAAAAAGCGCGCTTGTCAGGTCTGAAACGATAGCGAATCTAAATGAAAATCGCCGTGACGGTGAATTCCTGATGGATCTGCAAAAACGTCTTTCCGGAATTAATAGCCCCGTTGATCTGGGGAAAACATTCCTGGACTGCATCAAAGGGCATCTTGGCGACATGCGCTCCGTGATTTACTCCTGGAATGAAACTGATGATGGGATTATTCCGCTGGTGTCGCTTGAGACAATAGCTGAACCGGGTGAAATTGAATTATCAGCTTTATATACGTTTGCGTTTGAAAGAAAAGCGCCTATATTTCTGGCATCGTTGAAAGAGAATCCTGTTCTGGAGGGGATACTACCGCCTTTGGAACTGGTCAAACCGGATAACGAGGGCGCTTTGGGAATTATTCCGCTTATGGCAGGGAACGAAATTATAGGCATGTGGGGATTTGCAGTACCGCAAATTAGTGATTTATCCGAGGGGAAACGCCTGTTTCTGATACTTGCCGCGAATATTTTCACCTATAGTCTCAGGGATGTTCTGGCGAACATGCATATTCGCGAGCAGCATGAGATACGCGGACGGGAAATTAAACTCGCGGCGTCTCTTCAACAGAATCTTGTTCCAAGGTATTACAGGGGAAGGGGATATGAAGTCGAGATAACCCTGATTGCCGGCGGCGACCTCGCGGGTGATTTCGCTTTTCTTGAACCGGTGAAAAAGGATGAACTTGTCATTGCAATCGGGGATGTTTCAGGGCGCGGAATCGCGGCTGGAATGAGCATGATGAGCGCCTATGGGCTTTTGGGCGAACTTTCGAAAACGCATACATCTCCGGGTGATATTCTCGAACGCCTTAATAAAAGATTGAGAGAACAGTATGACAAAACGCTTCCGCCTTTTCTTGATGAAACCTTTGTAACCTGTTTTGTTATTGATGCCCACCGCGATGGGACAGTCCGCTACGCCAAAGCGGGGCATCTTCCGCCGATTGTTTATCGTGCCAATGATGAATCCAGCGAGGTCCTTGACGCGAGAGGCGTACCGCTTGGCATATTCGCGGACAGCATTTTCGAGGAGCACGAAACAAAACTGAATCCCGGCGACAGCCTTCTTTTGTTCACGGATGGAATCACGGAAGCGCGCGATGATGATGGCGAGGAATTCGGTGTTGAAAAACTGAAGGAACTTGTCAAGAGATGGCATGCGTATCCGCCTGTGATTCTTCAGAAACTTATATCGTACGAATTTGAACGTCATGTGCCGCCGGGAACGGTCGGTGATGACAGAACATGGATAGTGTTGAAGCGTGAATTGGATGGCTGGAAGGATTTCAGATGTTCAACCAAAGATAAAGTCAGGCGCAGGCATGTTGCAAAAGTTACTGATTTTATTGAAACCTGCCCGATAATCAGCGAGCCGGAACCGTACGCCCATCTTCTCAATGAGGCGGTACGCGCGGCGGATGACAGAGGGCAGCCTGATGTGGCGGTTCGGATTTTCATGGATAATGACAGGTTTCATCTTGTAATACAAGACACTGATCCCGAACTCAGGAAACTTGGCTCTTTTTGTGTCGGGCTGGATTCCAATGTTGAGATACCATCAACACGAGAAGCCATTTCAAGAATACGATCCGATGTCGATTTCATCTGGTACAACTCAGTGTCACGAGAATTGAATATATATCGAACATCCCGGGGGAATGAACATTTATGAACGATGCGGCGTCTGCAGCGATAATTGTTCCCGATAGAGAGGTTCGCGACCTTATTTGCTTGAATCTTCGTTTTGAATCGATAAACACAATCGCGTTTGAATCCGTTGATGAATTTATCGCGTCCGATTCGGATGCATCGCTCGCTGTGCTGGACATAACGGGCAGAGAGGGCGGTGTAAACGATATCGAGAAGCTGGGGAAACATCTGGGCGACAGTTTTCCAATTGTTGTGCTATGTGAGGATATACCGGAAAATCAGAAATATGCAATCCGGATTGAAATGCAAAATGGCAGGATACGGTTTGACGCATCGGAATTGATTTCAAAAGTGCAGGAACTTATCGAATCCAAACATGATGAGCCGTCACGGCATCCGCTTACAGGCTTGCCTGCTGGTATCGTTGTCGAGAAGCACATAGTCGGACTGTTAGCCAGCGGGAGAAATTTTGCCCTTATTGCGTCCGACATGGACAACATGAAAGCTTTCAATCAGCGTTTTGGTTATGCCGTTGGCGATTCGCTTTTAAAAAACTTCGTTACTCTAATGGAATCCACCCTTGAGGCACATTCTCATGAATTGAATTTCCTGGGGCATCGAGGCGAGGATGATTTTGTAATTATTACCAATACCGATTCCGCGTTGAAAATTGCCGCGATGATTGTGGACGGTTTTGACGCCATGGTGCGGCAATATTTCAGCGAGGATGACATACAACAAGGTTATTTTCTTGTTAACAACCGTCGAGGCAATCAGATTAAGTTCTCTCTTACCACGGTTTCGCTTGTTGTTATCTATACTGAGGGCAGATATTTCTCGCATCCGGCTGAATTGTATGACGTTGCCGAAGAACTGATGAGCGAGGTAAAAGATCGCGGTATTCAACAGAGCTACTGCGCTGTTGGCAAGCGTATGGAGAAATCGAATCCGCGCGATGTTTTTATCTGATGATTCATAACGATTGCTTTATCGTAGCGCTGATGTCCCATCGGCTGTGTTGCCCCCGTCTCGGAGGCATATGCCATGCTGTCTCACCAACAATGGAAAAGCCTGATTAAAACTGATATAATTGCCTGTTTCAGAGGGACGGCTCCATGAAACTATGGTTCAAGGAATATAACTTTATTTACTGGCTTGGGAAAACACTGGTCAGGTTAGCGTTTATTCTCCTTTCTAGAACTGAAATACGTAATGAGCGCAATGTGCCACGTGAGGGCGGAGTTCTTCTTGTGGCGAATCATATCAGCCATCTCGACCCCCCAATGGTTGGAACGACATGTTCGAGAAAGGTCTATTTTTTGGCGAAAAAGGAACTGTTCAAGGGGTTTATCGTAGGCTGGTTCATGCGTAATTCGGGGCAGATTGCGGTTCACCGCGGGAAAGGCAATGCCGCGGTTGAAGCGGCGGTTGATATTCTGAATAAGGGGAGATGCATTTGCATATTCCCCGAGGGCACAAGAAGCCGTACGGGTGAAATGCAGCAGGCGCGTACGGGAATTATCGTGATAGCCTCGCAGGTGAATGTGCCGATTGTCCCGATTCTTGTTGAGGGCACATTCGAGATGTTTCCTCCGAAAGCGAAATTCCCGAAACTGTTTGGAAAAGTGCGGCTGACATACGGCGAACCGTTTTATCTTACCGATGAGCAAAAGGACACAAGCAGCAAGGGGAAAATGCGCGAAACCGCTGAAATGATAATGGGTAAAATTAAAGCGCTTAAGGATAAGGGCTAAAACAACAAGAGGTAAATCCAATGCCGAACGTGGTTATATCAGGACTGATGGGGCGTATGGGCAGCATGATAGCCCGGGATTTTATTCGCCAGGGTAAAGTGACCCTTGCCGGAGCGGTTGTGGCGGAGCATGAAATCGAAAGAGCTCGCGCCTTTCTTGACCAGATGGGCGCTGAGAATGTGCCTGTGTCCTCTGAAGTGTCACATGTTTTAATGAAATCCCGCCAGATAGATACTTATTTGGACTTTTCAGTCTGGGACGCTGTCGAAAGCAATGTCCCGCAAGTGGCTCGCAAGGGGATTCCAGCGATAATCGGAGCCAGCGGATTCGCCGAGGATGATTTCGACTGGATGGAAACACTCGCAAAAGAGAACGATGTGCCCATTCTTCTGGTGCCGAACTTTTCAATCGGAATCCTGTTGGTCAAGAAAATGTCGATGATTGCACGGAAGTATTTCCCAACAGCTGAATTGATCGAAACTCATCACGATTTAAAACGCGATGCGCCATCGGGAACATCGCTGGATATCGCCACCAGCCTGGCGAAAATCGAACCCCCGCCGCCGGTAAATGTCCCTGTTGAGGAACTGGATATGGGCAGCAGGGGTATGGCGGTACGGGACGTTAAAATCCATTCGCTCAGGCTTCCCGGAGTAATCGCTGAGCAGGAAATTGTTTTCGCGGGTGATGGCGAAGTGCTGACAATCAAACATTCCACAACATCACGAGCGGCGTTTCTCGCCGGTATCTATTTTGCGATTGATAGTATTTCATCGCTCAAGGGATTAACGGTTGGGCTTGACAAGATTATGGATATCTGAAATCGTACGGCATGAAAGTTGCATTAACATAACACTATGAATACAGACAAACCAATTATAGTAATTCTTGGCGCGAGTGGCCTGGTTGGACAGACGCTTATTTCCATTTTGAACCAGCGAGAATTTCCACGCGATGAACTCAGGCTGTGTTCATCTCCGGGAGGGGATGGGAAACAGCTGGCCATCGATGGCAAGACCTATTCCACAATGCCTTTTGAGGAATCTGTGTTTGACGGCGCGGATATCGTTTTCTTCTCAGGTCCAGATGACCTTGCTCCCCAGTATGCTCCCATGGCAATCAACAAAGGCGCTGTTGTGATAGACAACTCGGCGCATTTCAGAATGAAGCCATCAGTCCCGTTGATTGTGCCAGAGGTGAACGCGCACGCTATATCTAAACATTCAGGCATAATCGCAAATCCGAACTGCACTACATCGGGGTTGGTATGCGCTCTTGCGCCAATCCGCGAGAAACTCGGGCTCGAATGGGTTTCAGCCGCCAGTTATCAGGCGATAAGCGGTGCCGGCTTGAAACAGAAAAATGATTTTATCGCGGGGACAAAAAAGGCAATCGAGGATAATTTCCAGAATCCTGACCCGTATGAACTTCCGTTTAACCTGATACCCGCGGTGGGCAGTTACACAGGTGTCCAGAATTTTTCCGAGGAGGAAAGATTAATCAACGAAACGAGGAAAATCCTTGAGCAACCGACGTTGAAAATCTACCCAACCTGTGTGCGTGTGCCTGTGATTAATGCTCATTCTATTGCCGTTACATTCAAAACCAGTGAAAATTTCAAAGAGGGTGAGTTGGAATATATACTCAATAATGCAGATGGTGTCAGGATTGTTGATGATTTGACAAATCGCAGGTTTCCTACACCGGTTTCGGCTGACGGCATTGATGATGTCCTTGTCGGACGGATACGGCGATTCGAGGAGAACATCGGCGGCATGTGGGTTGTCGCGGATAATCTAAGAAAAGGCGCCGCGCTCAATTCCATTCAGATTGCTGAAATCCTGCTGAAACATGAGAGGGAGAAAAATGGTTAATCCCGGACAACTAATAACAGCGATGGTTACGCCGTTTGATGATAACGGCAGCCTTTCCAAAGAACGAACTGAAAAACTTGTATCGCATCTTGTCGAAAACGGCACGAATTGCATTCTGGTATCCGGCACCACAGGTGAGACACCAACTCTTTCCGATAATGAGAAACTTGATCTTCTTGGATGGGTGAAAGAGTTTGTCCCCGATGGATTCCCTGTCATGTTTGGTGCGGGGACAAATTCAACCGCGAAGTCGATTGAATTGTCGAAAAAAGCGAAAGACAAAGGCGCGGATATACTCCTTCTGGTGGTGCCGTACTACAACAAACCGCCACAGGAGGGGATGTTCCAACACTTCACGCAAATTGCGGATGCGGTAAAACTGCCTGCGATTCTATATAATATTCCGTCACGCACTGGCGTGAATATGAGCGTTAAGACAGTCGCACGGCTTGCTGAAAATGAACATATAATCGGAATCAAGGAAGCGTCCGGCAGTCTGGATGCCGCCAGTGAAATTAGATTATCAACCGGCAGTGATTTTTTAATCTACTCCGGCGATGATTCATTGACACTTCCGTTATTGTCAGTTGGCGGCGATGGTGTAATCAGTGTGGCATCGCATCTTGCGGGCATACAAATAAGCGAGATGATTGATGTATTTAAAAAGGGAAAAATAGAGGATGCCCGAAAAATACATATTAGACTTTTCCCGCTTATCAAGGGGCTTTTCATGATGTCGAATCCGATACCGGTAAAAGAGGCGTTGAATTTGATTGGAGTGAAAGTTGGAGGAGTCCGCCTGCCCTTGATAGAATGTGATGACGAAAGCAGGAAAGTCCTGTCGGAATTATTGAGACAATTCGATTTGATGTGATTTCATGAACCAGACAAACGCTCAATTACTCAATGAACTGCATAAGAGATTAAAGACCTGCACTCGATGCAGTGAACTTGTGGATAACCGGACACAGGTTGTTCCGGGCGCCGGCAATGCAAACGCGGATATTATGTTTGTCGGTGAGGCTCCCGGCCGTGATGAGGATGTGCAGGGAATTCCGTTTGTGGGGCAGGCGGGCAAAATTCTAAATGATTTGCTTAATGAGACAGGCATTCCCCGCGAGGCTGTGTTTATCGGCAATGTGCTAAAATGCAGGCCTCCGGATAATCGCGACCCGCTGGACTATGAAATCGCGAACTGCCGTGAATACCTTCACGCGCAAATAGCGTTGATTCGCCCCAAATTAATATGCACGCTTGGAAATCCGTCGTTGAAAACGCTGATTAACAAATCAATGACCATTGGGAAAGTGCATGGAAAAGTAATAACTTTGAAGGGGATTAAATTCTTTCCCATTTATCATCCAGCCGCGGCGCTTCATAATCGCGCTAATATGAAACCTCTAAAAGAGGATTTTGAAAAACTAAAGAAACTTCTTCAGAAAATGTGATATGGCTGTTATCTACTACATGATTCAGCTTTACTCAATGTTGATATTCATCAGAATTCTGATGAGCTGGATTTCTATTGGCCCGAATAATCCTGTAATTGAAACCCTGTGCCAGATTACTGATCCGTACCTCAATATTTTCCGCAGTATTATTCCACCAGCCGGTGGACTGGATTTCAGCCCGATAATCGCGTTGGTTGTGCTGCATGCGATAGGTCGCATGCTGGTTTTCATTTCTTAGCGCCGGTTTATTTTGACAATTATTTGGTGTAAATGTCCGTAGGGCAACCACCCCATCAGGTTAAATAACCCATCAGGTCGGCTACCCCGTCATTCCCGCGAAAGGGCTTGTTGAAAAAGGGCTGAATGTAGGGGTAGGTCTCTGTGCCTACCCTAAATATTGGCATAAATACAGGGCAACCACGGAGAGTTGCCCCTACTGTCTGGCATAAATACAGGGCAACCACGGAGAGTTGCCCCTACTGTCTGGCATAAATACAGGACAACCACGGAGAGTTGCCCCTACTGTCTGGCATAAATACAGGGCAACCACGGAGAGTTGCCCCTACGGTCTGGCATAAATACAGGGCAACCACGGAGAGTTGCCCCTACGGTCTGGGACAAAACGGGGTTTTTCAACAGCCCCGAAAGCGGGAATCCATTTTTCTCCTGACTCAAATATAAGAAAATGCGTGGAAGATTGAGTTGATTGATAACCTTAACCCGGAATGGAACGACTTGTATGATAGTCTGAATTAAGAAAAAAATGGATTCCCGTTTTCACGGGAATGACGGAATTTTGTCTCGCAAAAGAGATGGAATCTTTGTCTTTTTCCTGACTTTGCACCTAATGCGAGAATATGGTTTCAGACTTCGAAACCACCTCGTCAGTATGGCTATAACTCCTGTATTTATGCGGTTTCCATTTGCTAAATGGGGGATGCCAATACGAAGTCAGGAAAAAACGCCCCGTCCGGGGCGCCATTAAAATTCAAATATCAAGTAAATTCAAATGTCTAATTAACTCTCTCAATATAAACCGTACCCTCGATGTCCATCTTCTTATAGGTGCAGTGCTGCGTAAAGACAGCTGTATTACCCGCGGTGGTACCCTCATATGGCTGTGTGAAAAATGGGCTGATGCCGATAAAAGTGTATGACAACAGGGTGCCGCCCTCGAAGAAGCCGCAGTATGGGTCGTAATCTTTAAAGCCTTCCTCTCTGCTCAGCTCAAGCACGCTTGCGAAATATGTCGCGGTGTAGTTGAACCCCAGGCTGTCCTGAACGAATCCATGCCTGATATAAATAACCCTGTCAACGGGCTGTTCGTAAATTCTGCCATCGATGTCAAGATATAATGTGCCATACATGTGCCAGTCGCCGATGAACTCGGTCATGTCAACCGCTGGGATTCCCCGATCGCCATTGCAACCCGCGCAGAGAATGATTCCTGTAACAAGCAGTACCAGAAATAATCTTTTCATAACAACCTCCATGGGAGGATCGTACTGGACGATTGAATAAATAATAAATTGCTCCCGCTCAAGACGAGAAAACAGGATTATATATGATTTGCATGTATGAAATCAATGTATGAACTATCATTCTGTTGAACTTTCGTTTCCGCGTGTTTATTCATCAGGCTCATCCGGATCGATATTATGCTCTCTAATCAGCGTTTCTATTCGTGCCGCGCCAGGCATGCCGGGCATCGCGCCGGGTTTAGTGGTCGATTCCGCTGCTACGATATTCGCCAAATCAATCGATTGAATATAACCCCTGCCGGATGCGATGAAATGCACATACGCTCCCACAAAGCTATCACCCGCGCCTGTTGAGTCGATAGAGTCAACTGCAATTCCCTCGGAATAGTATTCACCCTCAGGCGCGATAATCGCCGCGCCCTTCTCGCCCAGCGTAACAATATATATTTTCTCAAACAAGTATTTTTTCGAATCACGAATTCTGAAAAAATCCTCGTGGGTACGGATTTCTCTTTCAAAATACGCGCTCGCTTCAATTTCATTGAAAATAAAAATGTCGATTAAATTTTCAATCTCTTCTGGAATGTTCCTGTACGGCGCGAAATTCAAAATCGTTCGAACATATTGTTCTTTCGCGAGACGCAGAACCGCAAGGTTGACCTCATCGGGAATCTCAAGCTGCAGGATAAGATGCGTTGACAAAAGAAGAGCGTCATAGACATTCTGGTCAATATCCTCGATGTTGAAATTCATGTTAGCGCCGGAAAATCCGCCTATCATGTTCCTGCCGTCAGGGCCAATGAGAATCAATCCGAGCGCTGTTTTTTCATTTTTCAAAACACGAAGTCCGCGCACGGGAAAATCCTCATTTTCAAGCTGGTCGATTATCATCCGCCCGGGAGCGTCATCGCCAAGACGTCCGAAAAAGTGAGTTCGACTTCCCAGCCGATGCGCCTGAAGCGCCTGATTAAATCCCTTCCCGCCGACCGGTGTGATTAAATCGGTGCCGAGAACAGTCTCACCAACGACAGGCAGATGAGGAAGCATGATTCCAAAATCGAGGCATATCGAACCGACCACGGTTATGTTTACGGACATGTTTTCACCAGTGATACTAATTAGATATCAAACAATATGTAATCACACGTAACATCATTCATACATAACGCCTTCATACGTAACGTCATTCCCGCGAAAGGGGCTGTTGAAAAAGGGCTGAATGTAGGGGGTAGGTCTCTGTGCCTACCCTAAATATTGGCATAAATACAGAGCAACCACGGAGAGTTGCCCCTACGGTCTGGGATATAATAATTTTTTTCAACAGCCCCGAAAGCGGGAATCCAATTTTCTTTTCTCTATATTTGAACGCAATTTAGAATAAGACGATTACATTCATCAAGCCAAAGCAGTTATTATACAGGAAAAATTAGCATCAGCGTTTGATTGTGAAATGCATTTTTACATCTTTTACGATAAGATTAATATGGAATCGATGCGACAGGATTCAATATGAACGACACTCAAAAAAAAGACTGGAATCCACAAAAGCTATCCGTAATCATCCCGTGCTTCAACGAGGTTGAGAACATCGAGGATGTAATCAGCGCGGTTGAGGCTGTCGATGTCGGCATCCCGAAAGAGATAATTGTAATCGATGACGGTTCTCAGGACGGCACTGTCAAAGTGCTAAAGGAAATTCATGAGGAGCGCGGAAGCGGCGATGACCTCCTCACGATTCACTACTCCATGCTGAATTTCGGCAAGGGAACCGCGATTCGAATCGGGTTGAAATATATCACGGGCGATATCGTTATCATCCAGGATGCCGACATGGAGTACGACCCCAACGATTACCCGAAAATAATCAACCCGATTATCCGGGGTGAAAAGGATGTCGTTTATGGCTCCCGTTTTCTCGGAAAATCAAGGCCAAAGGGAATGAAATCCGCCAACTGGATGTTCAATAAAATAATCTCCGCGCTCACAAGATTCCTCTACCCCGGGCGTAAACTCACCGATGAGGCTACCTGCTACAAAGCTTTTCGAAGCGATGTCATACTGAACATGGAACTAAAATGCGAACGTTTCGAATTCTGCCCGGAGGTAACGGCAAAAGTTCTGAAAGGCCCATATTCATTCATGGAAGTCCCCATTTCCTACGAGGGACGGAGTGTCGAGGAAGGCAAAAAAATCGGCTGGCGCGATGCTGTCGAGGCAATCTGGACACTGGTGAAGTATCGGTTTAAAAAGTGATGGTTCAGTATTAGCTAAAAGCTTAGCTATTATTAGCTTAAAGAATTCTTCGGAAATCGCAAAAAATACATCAAAATGGGCGCAAAAACAAAAAATTCAGTAAAAAAGCAAAAAACTTAACATAAGAATTAACTTAAACAATTTTTTAAACAATGTTTAAACGATTAATCATGTGTTTTATCCAGCGGTGAAGTTCGTGGCCTGGTTTCTCATTAACCGGGAAAGTTGGTGGCTGATTCACGCAAAGCCTTGGCTGATGAGAAGCCGGGCTACATGCCAACAGAAAAATAACCGAGCCCCGAACGTTAGTGAGGGGTAACCTCGAATTTGATACAAAGCGTCACATACCCCTCACTAACGTTCGGGGCTCGGTAACAAACAAATTTTCATAGAGACCTCTGAAAAAGGTTAACGCCGATGAAGGGACACCGGGTTACAATGAAAAGCAAATTATGCTCACACCCGCTATTCAGGCGGATCGAACATTATCGCGAAGTAGTAGCGCGTTGTTTCGTGGGCAAAAATTCCTACCGTATCGCCTGAGCCGGTGTAGTCGCCGGTTTGTGATGTCGCTCCCATAACGATATATTCACCCTCAGGCAACGCGATGAAATACCGCGCCTGTTCATCAACAGCTGTCTCGGCGACAATTGTGCTTCCGGTGCTGTCCAACACCCTGACCCAGCCGCCGCCGACACGGGTTGTATCGTCGGAGTAAAAAACAGCTCCGGCGATTGTGCCGTAATTTGTCTCGATACCGCTGCAGCCTGAAAATGTGAATCCACAGATAAATATTGCCAAAACGAAAAGCCGTATGATTGTTTTCATGACATTCTCCTGATTTCAAGATGACGCAATTATAATATCCAACGGTCTTGATAACAACATGACTTTCTCGCGAACCAATAGTACTCGTAGCGCTGGCGTCCCGCCGGCTGTGTCGGAAACGTCCCGTTTCTCTGCCGACGAGACGTCGGCGACACAGCCGATGGGACATCAGCGCTACGAGTACAAACATTACAAATAATGCAATACGCTCCGCTCTCTGATAAAATAGACCTCCCTTATGGCAAAGAAAGCGGATGAGAAATACACTCCATCAATGAAACAGTATTTCGGGATTAAAGCGAAATATCCCGACTCGATACTCTTTTTCCGCATGGGTGATTTTTATGAGATGTTCGGCTCCGACGCCGAGGAAGCCGCAGCAATCCTGAATATCGCGCTGACATCACGCCACAAGGGGAGCGAGAATCCAATCCCGATGTGCGGGGTGCCGTTTCATGCCGCTACTCCATATCTGAAAAAGCTCATCGATGCCGGACGGAAAGTCGCTGTTTGTGAGCAGATTGGCGATCCTAAAAAAGCGAAGGGGATTGTTGAGCGGGAGGTTGTTCGAGTCCTCACGCCGGGAACTCTTCTGGAGGATGAATTCCTTGAGGAGGGTTCTCGTAATTATCTTGCATCGATTGCAATTGATAATGGCAGAATCGGACTCGCGCTTGTTGAACTATCCATGGGCGCATTTCTGGCTACTGATTTTGAGGACACTCAAGCCGGACGAAGTTTGATTATTGATGAGATTCGCAGGTTCAACACAAGCGAAATACTGGTGCCGGATGGAATCGGTGTTGGCTGGCTTGATGATAGGAGAATCGCAATCGAGCGATACAGGATTAATCCCGGCGATGAATTCCGCGCTCGTGAGGTGCTGCAAAACCGTCTGGGAATCGAGAATATCGATACGCATGATATTTCCGACAGCGCATCCGCAATGCTGGCATCCTATGGCATTTTGAAATATCTGGAAAAATCAAACGCAGCCGCGTTGAGTGCGATTCGACGCCTGATTCTATATTGCGCGGATGATTTCCTTGTCCTTGACGATTCCACTCTAAAAAATCTGGAAATAACAGCGAACATGCGCACGGGCGGACGTGACAATACTCTCATTCGTGTGCTTGACCGCACGAGAACACCGCTTGGACGTCGCGCGCTAGCTGAATGGGTTACTCGTCCGCTGACAAATCGCGTGCGAATTTTGAAACGCCACGATTCTGTGGGTGAATTAAAAGCGGAATCTCTTATCCGTGAATCAATCCGAGACCAGTTAAGGGGGATTTCCGATTTGTCCCGCATCATCGCGCGAATTGTTTCGCAGATGGCGCATCCGCGGGATTTAATCGCTCTTCGAAACGCTCTTGAGAAAATTCCCGCAATCCGTGAACTGCTTGAGCGTCTGAGCAGCGAATTGATTCAAAAAACACATGATGAATTAAATCCGCATCCTGAAGTTCTCGATTTGTTATGCAGCGCGATTATAGCTGAGCCATCGCAAAATGTGTCGCCATCGATTTTTGTCGAGGGCTATTCGCCTGACTTGGATGAGATTCACAGGCTGACAACAGACAGTCGCGGTGTTCTTATTGAAATTCAGGAACGTGAACGCGCGCGAACATCAATTCATAAACTCAAAGTTACATACAATAAGATACATGGGTATTTCATCGAGATTCCTAAAACGCAAATATCGAAAGCGCCCGATGATTATTTCCGCAAGCAGACACTGGTAAACACTGAGCGTTATGTTACTCAGGAATTGAAAGATTTGGAGAGTAAAATCCTTTCAGCGCAGGAGCGGGGCGACGAATTGGCAAAGCAACTCTGGCGCGAGCTGCTGGAGAAACTGTCTGAATCCGCTGACAGCCTGTCATCCACCGCGCAGGCGATTGGCAGCCTGGATGTTCTTGTTTCACTTGCGCAATGCGCCGCTGAGGAGGGTTATGTCCGTGCCGAGATTTCAGATGAGCCGGTAATCGAAATGGCTGAATCACGCCATCCGGTGCTTGAGAAGGTAATGGGGCGCGATTCGTTTGTTCCGAATGATGCCGATTTCAGCCGTACTGGCGCGCAACTGACAATTCTGACCGGTCCCAACATGGCGGGTAAATCTACTTACATGCGCCAGATTGCGCTTGCGATAATCATGAACCAAATCGGCGGATTCGTTCCCGCTAAAAAAGCGAAACTCGGCATTTTTGACAGGGTTTTCACACGAGTCGGAGCTACAGATGACCTTGCTCTCGGACAAAGCACGTTCATGGTCGAGATGAGCCAGACAGCGCAGATTTTATCATCCGCTACTCCGCGAAGTTTTATAATCCTCGATGAAATCGGGCGCGGCACCAGCACATTCGATGGCCTCGCGCTTGCGTGGTCGATTGCGGAATATATCCACAACTCCCCTACGCTTGGTTCAATCACCATTTTCGCGACACACTATCACCAGCTGACTCTTCTAAGTGAATTTCTTGAACGTGTTAAAAATCTCAGGATTATGCTTAAAGAGGAAGGCGGGAAAATAATATTCCTCCGAAAAGTGGTTCCGGGACGCGCACAGAAAAGCTACGGCATCCAGGTAGCGCAACTGGCAGGACTTCCAGATGAGGTTCTAACTCGCGCGCGTGAAATATTCTCCGCAATAGAAAAAGAGCGTTTCGAGGTAAATATAGTCGGACGCTCCAAAGGCGACATGCCCCTGTTTGATTTACCCGACAAAGACGACGACAAAACCCAACAACAGGATTTGTTTGAGTAGTTTTCCTGAGGTTTAATACTAATTTGACATCAAACAAAATGCAGTCATACAAAATGCAGTCGTATGTAATGCAGCCGTATGTAATGTCATTCCCGCGAAAGGGGCTGTTGAAAAAGCCCATTATATCCCAGACCGTAGGGGCAACTCTCCGTGGTTGCCCTGTATTTATGCCAATATTTAGGGTAGGCACAGAGACCTACCCCCTACATTCA
>JAGGVT010000184.1 GCA_021157815.1 bacterium
AAGAATATTATAGTTCCTGATGGCCAGACTCTTGATACTGGAATCATATATCTGTACGTGTAGCAATTCAGATTGATATGTAAATTCAAACCCCGCATAACGCGGGGTTTTTTGTTGCTTTTTAATTTGTACCCGGTACAAATGGCGCTTTTTTAGGAGGCTATATTTTGCATTTATACAAATTAGTTATTATGAAATTAGTTTGACAGTTATTTCGTTAGCGTCTTCCAAATAAAATTCATCACTTTTTTAAAAATACTTGAGAGCGTGTCATTCCGACCCCTCGACTGCGTCGAGTGTCGCGCCATTCGTACCCGGTACCAATTAATTCACTATATCTCGATTGTCCTCCAGGACCATCTTCCATTACATATGCAATTACCGCAAGCCTGCCTGATCAGACAGGTGAACCATACGAAATAAGCGAAATGCCATCATCAGGCATTCTGACACCAACCGGCGGATTGGCAACCATCAGCTGCCGAGTGGATGACCATCAGGATGATGTTTATGATATTTCCAGCTCGCGCTATTCAGGCGGCATTGTGGAAGGCACCGGATGTATTAATGCTGATGCCCCGACAATTCTCGATTTTGACAGCAGCCGTTCAGATATGGGCTGCTACGGCGGTCCGGGCTGGGATTGGTAGAATCAAAATTTATAAGCCAACTAGTTTTTTTAGTAATATCCATACTAATTTGCTATAATTCATTTAGTCTCGACACGACTGCGGGATGTGCCAGGTTTTCTAAGCTTATAATATAAGGGAAGTGATTTTTATGCGTTATCTGCTAACAGTTGTAACAATACTTTTGGTAATTGCGGCATTTTCGGGATGCTCCAGCTCGTCAAATACTCCAATCCAGCCGAAAACGCCGGATTTGCCTCAGGCTGAATTCACGCCGACATCCAACGGATTGCTCTATTCAGGTTCATTCGATATTGACCTTGAAACGATGAGCATCACACAGGTTGCCGACAGGCAATCCGATTTGGTTTATGACATCACCGGATTCCTGCCGGACAAGTGCCCGGGCGGATGTTTCAGGTTTACCATTGTCGGAGTTGTCGGTACTGTGCTTGAAATTGAACTGACAATTGAAAATCCTCTAGCCATTCAGGCTTATGATGTGCGGGTTCAATATCTCAACACATTCGGCAAGACTGTGCTGAACCCCGACAGCTATATTGATTACATGGGTACGCCGATTACAGGGATTTATCCGTTCACCGCGTTTGCGAAAGAGATAGCAAATCGCGCATTTCCAGTGGGCCCCGGCGGAATCGACACAGAAACTTTATTTCTCGATTTCCCTCCCGGTTCGCCATCCTCTGTAAACTACGCTATCACCGCGAGTTTGCCGGATAATGTCGGGGAGCCATTCGAAATCTCTGAAATGAACCAGGCAGGCGACCTGACGCCATCCGGTGGAGCGGCAACAATTAGCTGCAAAGTCGAAGACCATCAGGATGATGTTTCAGGCGTGTATCTGAATTCGACGCCGTTTACAGGCGCTCCTGTTCAGATGCTGCCGTCAGGTGGAGGCATTTACGAAGTCGAGATTTCCAATACAGAAGGAGCTGTAATTGGTGTCTATAACCAGTTGATGATGGCGCTGAGTCGGAATCCCCAAAACATCAGCATATATAATTATGTGGAAATCACGGTTGTAGAGGAAGCAACTACCTCATACTGGACACAGTATCAGCATGACCCATCACATGCGGGGCAAACAGATGTTGTCGGACCTCAAACCAATAATGTGGAATGGTCATATCCCGGTCCCGGCACTAATGCGTTGCTTTGTGTCGAAGGTTATGACGGCGCGATTTATTTTGGAACGGTCGGAAATAATGGCCAAATCGACGCGGTTAATCCTGATGGAACAGAAAAGTGGACATACACGCCATCAATGGCGGGAGGATGGAACAAGCCTCTTGGTGTAACGTCGGATGACACCGTTTTGTATGTCGGGCTATCGACAACCGCATTCCATGGGCGAATCGCGGGTGTTGACACAACAAATGGAAACGAACTGTGGATTACAAGTTATGATTATTCTGTTTCTGCCAACACATACGGATTGATTCTGGAAAACGGCAATCTAATAGTCTCCGGCTCGGCTGAATCAACTGACAGCACATTATGTTTGGATAAAAACGGCAATGAGGTATGGAACACTCCAACCGGATGGAACTGGTGCACCGCTCCGGCGCAGGGACCGGATGGCACAATCTATGTGAAGTCATCCACAAGTCTGCTTGGGCTTAATCCTGATACCGGCATCGAGGAACATTCCGGATATTTTGGAGAATCAGGACTCAACACACAGGCCTGCCTCGCGGTAAGGTCGGATGGCAGTATTGTATTCGCCGGAAATATTGGAACTGATACAAAAATGTGGTGTTTCGATGCGGATTTAAACGAGCTATGGGAACTCGAATGCGGTCCCGGACTTCCAATAGACGGTTTTGGAATTGGATTAAACGATGAAATATACTTCACGGTTTTTGATTCTTCTTATGATCATAGCATGTACGCGGTTGCTCCGGACGGCAGCCAGGTTGACTGGGTATATCGCGGTGTAAAGCAATGGACTACGCCTGTTGTTGACGCTGACGGCACAATCTATTGCGGTATGATGATGGGAATCGACGCGATTAATCCTGATGGCTCAACGAAATGGTCATATACCGGGCCCGGTTTCGCGGCAAGTCCCGTTCTGTCCCATGACGGCTGCCTGTACGCGAATATGTCCGGCACGCTTTATAAATTTGCGGATTTGTAGAAGGATAACCGTAAACCGTTGAAGTGACACTGGGTTATAAGATTAAAGGTCTGCGATTTTATGCAGAACACCATGCTCAATGTTTACATACATTGAACCATCATGAGCTATAATGGGAGCAGAACCACAGCCGGTAGTAGTAAAATACCACAATAAGCTGCCGTCAGGATTAATAGCAGCCGCTCCATTTGTAGTCCCGATATAGATTGTACCGCCAGCCCCAACGGCAGGACTTGTCCAGTAGGAAGCCCCTGTCAGACACCAATCCACCTGGCTCCCATCCGGCGCTACGGCATAAAGTTTATTTGGTCCTGTGCTTGTGGCAGTGAAATAAATCTCATCGTTTAATCCAATGCCAACTCCTGCATATGGAGAACCCTCTGTATCTTCCAGTGTCCATTGTTCATTAAGAGTGGAATCAAGACAGCAAATCAATATGTTTGATGTTTTAGAAAAATAAATGCTCATACATAAGATAATACTACCATCTGATCGGACGGCTGGTGATGTTCGCATAAAGGTCCCAGGCTGGTAATAGTAATAGCTATGAAGGGTATCACCAGTATCCGGGTCTATGGCAAGGATGTTGAATCCTGATTTTATGTAGATCATCCCGGAAGGTCCCTGCACAGGTGAGTCGGAACCATATCCTTCAGTAGGTTTAATCCAGATTTCGTTTCCATCTTTGTCAAGGCGTAGAGTCCTATAGCAGCCATATCGCTGGCCTGAGATAACAAAATCACCGTTGTCCAGCGCCAATCCTTGATTATCCTGGGTCATGAAGTCGTAAGTCCAAAGTTCGTACCCATCGCTGGTATCAACTCCTACTATTTTACTCACCATTCCGTAGTAGCCTCCCTTTCGATCAACATATAAAACTGTATCATCTGGTGTTACTCCCAGTGGCGAACACCAGTCCGCTGGTTCTGTTGGCCAATAGACCCATTTTTGAGAACCGTCAGGATTGACAGCATCGAGCCGTTGCGGTCCAGGTTGCCCCTCATAGCTCTTCGAGCCAAAATAGATGGTTCCATCATAACCCTCAATGACAGATAAAGGAGTTGTTCCGGATGAGTAATATTTCCACTCAATGTTGTTCGTTTGAGGACCAGTTGCACTTGTTTGTCCGTTATGATGCTTGTTGCTCATGAATTGTGTCCAGTAATGGGGAATAAACTCTACCACTTCGAAACTCACAACGGCTATGTCAGTCAGAACAAGGTTATCCGTAACACGAACCGCCGCGTAAAAAGTACCAAGGTCGTTATAAGGAAGAGATTCAATAGTGCCCACTGGCGGGATTGTTGTTTCGTCCGCACTGAAATTCGCAGGATCGCCATTTTCAATGTTGAAATCCCATTCATACATGACAATTGAGCCATCCGGATCAAATGAGCTTGCAGCGTCCCACACAACTGTGTTACCCATTTCAATTTGGAATTGATCCGGTGCGAGGATTGCAAATGGTTCCCCACTTTGATGTTCAATTGAAATTTCAAAAGTATTATAAGTGGCGAATTCGTAGATATTGAAAAGCCCGGTAAGTGGAGACTCCAGTGGATTAACACGCTTAATGCCTTCCATTCCATTAAGCAGGGGGGACTCGTTCAATCCCGAGAGATAATTATCGACAACCTTGACCAAACCCAGGTATGTTCCCTCATCTCCATTCGCTGAGTTGGTTATAGTGGCAGGAAACACAAGAGGATCAGAAGGATCATGGCCGGTTCCAGTTGGAGAAGAGACATCTACACTTATCGAACCGGACTCAACGCCCGGGATATCAATCCTGATATTTCTGACTGAACTGTCAGCCAGCATTTGGTCGAGAGCGTCACCAATCTCAACTCCATGATTGATATCGACAACATGAATCTCGATTTCCGCAGTCGATGAGGGATCGCCGGATGCCAGCTCATTAGTGATTATCTCAACTGAAACTTCGCTTGCAGCTTTTTTGTTGTGCTGTGGGAGCCGGTATTCGGGTGTAAACCGATCCGCCTTGCTCGCGGCGCTGACTGCGTAAGTGCAACCGACAACATAGATGAAATCAATTGGGTCGTTGCTTAGATCAAAAACATAGTCCTGATAATCGTAATCCGAACCCATCGGCATTATGAGATTTCCGGTTGGGGGAGGATTGATTACGCTTTCGAATCCCATTGGATTTGAGGGATCGAAATTGCCTTGAGAATAATCATCGAAGTGTGTTATGTATGGGTGAATTGTAGCTTCAGTCCGGAAAATATCAGAAACCGTAGCATCAAGGTAGCCGGAATAGCCATCAGCATTTACCAGTTTGAAATTTGCGACTCTTTCTTCCAGAGCATCAAACACAGAACAATCGAGATTCGAAAGCACTGTGCCTTCGATGTTAAAAACATGCAGGTCAGCGCGATTTCGTCCGGTGATCGGCTTTGCGGGTTCACCAATGTCAAATGGGTGTTTGATTCCGATTGATACAACGAGGTTGCCATCAGAATCAAGAGCTACAGATTTAATTTTCGCGCAGTCATAACATGGCGCCATTTGGAGAAAGTTTGTTATGTCAACAACTTCAAGTACATCGGTTAACGCTGTATTGCGGATAGAGACAAGATCAGCGGCAGCTTTGGATGGGTCAATGCTGAGGTTGAACAAACCCAGCACTCCCACCCCGGATGCTGGAGAACCATCGGGAAATCGCTCTGAGATTCCAACTTTAAGATAATTAATAGAATCAAAATTGGCTTCCGGTGTCGTTGGGTTATCGCCATGCGAACATCCCGAGACCAACAGCAATCCCAGGATTATTGCTGAAATCAAACGTAACATGATTTAAGACCCCCTGGAAATTCAACTGATTGTAAATATATAAGATAAATCATTGTAACGTTGATTTTAGCAAAACTTTGTTATATAGGCTATACAGGATTGCGTCATTCCCGCGAAAGGTGCTGTTGAAAAAGGGCTGAATGTAGTGGGTAGGTCTCTGTGCCTACCCTAAATATTGGCATAAATACAAGGCAACCACGGAGAGTTGCCCCTTCGGTCTGGGATATAATTGGCTTTTTCAATAAGCCCGAACGCGGGAATGACGGAATCGTGTTTAGTGGAAAGTGAATTACCGGGCTTCAAATATTTCATTGACTTGGAAGAGAGAATCTAAAATCTAGCGGGAAAATTCTAATATTACTGCCAAACATTTTCACGTTTGCATGTCAAAGAATATGAGGGGTAAGATATTCGTGTGTCTCAAATCTTGATGCAGGAGAATGAATCATGCGTAATTTAAAGATTTTATTCATCGTGATGGTGGTATTTTTTGGCTGGCTTGCCATTTCCAATGCTATTAAAAGCAGGCCGGATGACTCGGAATGGTTTGCCCAAATCTGGGATTACGCTGTCGAATCGGGCGACAGGCAGACTGTCAGGGCAACTCTTGAGGCGATTGAAAAGAAGCATGAAACCCGATTCATCCCGTCGCTTGAGAAATTCCTGACATATCGCAGGAGAACATCACCATACCGAGCACAGGCGATTTATACTCTTTATAAAGTGGGCGGTTTTAACGCGGAGGAGAATTTCAATCTTCTTCTGGTTGATAAAACGAGATTCGAAACACAACTCTGGCCTAACCAATCCCTTGAGAAATATGAAACTTTGAAATACATGCACGAGCTCGGCGTGAAACCCGGAAAATATGCGGTTGCGGAAGTTAAAAAGGACATCTTTGAACTCGACAAACTTGGATTTCCGGATTATGTTCTTAAGCTGATGGGCGGATTGAAACTCCACGGTGTTGAATTAACCGATGAGCAGAAGAGGATGATATCCAAGCATACATCAAACAACTGGCGTCGAGTCAAGCCTGATGTGTTGAAAATGTCGGGTATCCAACTGGATTGGGACAGCATGTTCGCGGCACAGTATAAGAAGGAAAATGCATATGAACAAAAATTCCGCGAAATATGTGAGCTACTTGTAACTGTCAGCGATGAAGAACAAAGAAAGGAATTTTCTAAAAACATAAATGCCGATTCAAATGAAAAAAGGATTGTCACGGTCTACAAGGTAATCGCGGGCGCCACTGTTGGCAATGAGGACGCGATTAATACAATGATTAACAATATGAATTTTGAATACATTTATCACAGTAAACCTGTTATTAATCTTCTTCCTGATAATGTTCTTCTGCCGATGTTTGCTTATATGCAGAAACAGGAAAGACCCATGGATGTGTATTTTTTACCTGAATTATCAAAACGCGGTTACTATGAAATAGTTGATTCATTTTTAGATGATTGCGAGGCGTTTGGAAGGAAATGCAAAGTTGACAGCTATAAGGATAATATGGAATTGCTTAGCGGAATCTATCCTATCATGCTGTTTGACTGCGGCAAGTATCTTGATATTCTAAGTTACCAGCATCAGAAGAATCCAGACAGGCAATATCTTGCACGAAATATTATTCAATGCCTGGAGATGAGCCGATATTCCGGTGAGTTCCCCGGCATGGATGAATGGATTGAGAATAATCCTGAGAAGTTTGTAATGGCAATTAAAACATTATTAAGGGCAAAAAAACAGGAAATATCACCCGCGCAGTTGAAAAGAGATATGGAAGTTGGGGTGATTGAAAGTCCATTAAGCTATCATTCAATAAGCTCAGCGACAACCGCGATGCTCAGGCTCGATGAAAAAACATTCAACAAGCATTTCGGCAATCCTGATAGAATGTATTTCACAAAATCAGCGTTTCTTGTCGGGAATTATTTCGGGGCTAAATGGGCATACAAAAAGAATCAGGAAAAGTTTTATAAGAGGTATGGGCGTAGGTAAGTGACCTCAGCTATCTGCATTCCGTGGGAAAACTACTGCTTGTTCTTCATCGCGCGGACCTCTTCCAGCTTGGCGCGGACTATGTCTGTCTGGGGATGTTGCGCGGCTTCGAAACAGTCGAGAGACTGCTCAAGTTCAAATTCAGCCGCCCCAAGGTTATCGGTATCGATATAAACAAGCGCGATATAGAATCGAGTCGCCGCCTGCCATACCTCCTCCTCAACCTCCATTGTTACCTGAAGCGATTCAATGAACGTGTTCAGCGCGTTCTCATATTCGCCGAGTTTGCGATAGATAATGCCAAGCTCATTGAGCGTAACAACCTCCTCCGAACTGTTGTCGGTTTTCTTCACCATTTTCAGGGCGATCTTGTAGTCGCCAATCTCCTGTCGAAGAGAGTTTTCGTCCTCTATGGGATCATCCGGGAATTCATCGTTCATGGCATTTTTTTCCTTTCTTTTGTCTGCTCAGGATGATTTTTACCATTATAACCTTTATTTACCGTAAAAACAAGAGAAGGGAAACAGGAAGACTCTTCGGCTTTGGCAGCTATTGCACATCGACGGAAAGTATCACTGCGGTATCACATTCGCCCTGGTAGTTGTCGGTTACGCGTAAATTGACGGGGCCCTCGTAATCGGCGGTGTATTCGTGGGTTGGATTGGATGGCGTGCCGGTGTAGGCGTCGTCGATCGGCTCGTCGAAAACCTTGTCGCCGTCGAAATCCCAGTGGAACGTGAGAGTGTCGCCGTCATCGTCGTATGTGCCGGACGCGTCAAACTCAATCGCCACGGGCGACGGGCCGGTGTGCGGTCGCGGCGTGACGACCATAAGGTTGCAGACGGGGTCAACGTGAAGGTCGTATTTGGTTAGAACAGCGCCCGATTCTGTTGCGTGAAGCGTGTAGAAATCACCGGACCACATGACATTAAAAAATGAACCACCACAACTAAAATTGAAGTACTCCCAATCAGGTTCAGATTGGATATTTAATTGATAAATAAGCTCGTTATCCATCGAATACTTAAACATTTCATCAATACCCCATGAACCAGATTCTATATATTTAGACATGTACTTATCCTGGCGCTCCTCGACCAATGTTCCCATCGGTGTTAATGTTGCAACGTAATCCAACAAAGGACCATTGTATAGTTCTACAGGAGCAGACATATTTCCATATAAGTCAACATCCACATATTTAAAGTTAATACTTGATGCGACGACAGATTCATAACTATCCCATTCACCTATGGAATATAACACATAGAATGACTGATGATCGGTGGAAACAATCTGATCGATAGTACCATTGTTATCATCAATATTAATGTGTTGGATAATATTTAACGATGCGCCAAGAAGAATTAAACTAGTGTTATCACCAATAAGCACTTCTCCACTGTCTAAGAATCCTATCTTAGTATTGCGCCATCTGAATCCTTGTTCATTGTCAAGATCTGTGTAGGTCGTTAGTGAACCATCGGAGCTGAATTTCATTAATAAGGAAGATGATGGTTGTGCATCAAATATCACTAATTCGTCAAACTTGTTAACTTCCCAATTCCCAGGAGGACAAAGTTCCCCTGTGTATTCATATAAACTGAAATTCCAGTAAATAGATAGTTCACCTGGTACACCATGGGTTTGTGACCATGGAATGGCAAACAATTCCTCAGATGTATAAACACTCTGAGCAAATGCTAGTTGGCTACTCAAATAAACGGCGATAATAGTGATAGCTGATAAAGCAATGATATTTTTGTATTTAATTTCCATTTTAGTTTCCTCTGCTTAATCACAAGGATTAAATAATTCGTTTTCACCATAAACCCATCTAAAAGCAATGTAATCAAAATCATGGATATCATAATCATGTATACCAGGTCCACCACCACCTGGACTACATACAGTCCAGAACACATTAGAATTTTTCTTATCCCATCCTTTAAATATCATCGTATGAACATAAGTTCGCCAGTGATTGGTATTTGGATTTCTTCTAAGAACAATATCACCTTTCTTTACCAATCCCCTGACTGCTGGCTCTCTTAAGTTGCCGATTTCTTCGACTCTTCCTGAGTCTGGCCATTGAAATGCAGCAATAGAATTACCTAAACCTTGTCGGAAGTATTGCAATAAATAATGTACATAGCCACTGCAATCGACAGTGCCCCAACGTTCAAAATCAACTGCATCGTCTTCTAACTCCCAGTGCGGTGGTCTTCCTCCACCCCATAGAAAATCATCATCAAAGAAGATTCCAGCTATCCAGATAAGGTCCATTGGTTTGACTCTTGTTAAATAGACTTCGACTTGGTCTTCAGCACAAAATGACCCTCTTGGATTATTCCTCAAACGACCCTCAGCACGGATTTGAAAATAACCACATTCAAATCCACTAATGATCCAAACATGCGATTCTGTTTCACATAAATATCCAGGAAGATGGGAACATGGGGCAAAGCTATCCAACTCACCCCAAGAGGATGCTGAGCCTTTGTCTACATAAGCAATTTGAGTCTCACCCCCCTGTGGATCGATGACATACACTTCAAATATTTCGTATGTAACATATTCTGGTAAACTAATCCGGATTTGAATTTGCCCAACCTTTAAATCATTCCAAACAGGAACAAATCCTGATTTTTTGTCAGGCATGTTATTTTGTTCTGTCAGGTGCGGGATAGTATCCACATTCTCCATAGCAACATCGTGCCAATCGCCTTCCCCCTTATCCAGTTCCTCTTCAAAAATTGGAATGGAAGGTCCATCAATCCAGTATTTCCATGTTATTGCTTGACCTTGCGGTGCATGTTCGCCTGGGGTAATTCCCCGGCCTATTCCTGCTTCGATTTCAATTACAATTTCACCAAGATCAGTTACATTTCTCTCGTCTGAATACTCAGTACCACAGACAAAAAGATGAGCTCGTATATGCAGTTCACAATCCCGGATATTTACTGTGAAATCGGGACCCTTCCAATCCTCCCATTCAGGAACTATTGTGTGATAATCAGTAGTTAGTATCTCCCATTGTATGAAATCAGCTAATCCCTGAAACAATTCATCTCCTATTATTTCTGCCGTGAACACAACTTCTTCATCGAAATCGAAATCTGCTCCTTCTCCTGGATATGTAATTACAAGCTCTATATCACCATCTGGCACCATATTTTCGCTTCTAGTCCAGTTGCTGCAGTCGTCTTTGATGCGAAAGCGAGCACTGTTATAGTATTCACCAACGCAATCCGCGCGGATTATCCAGCATGACAGTTCGCCTTGCGGGCTGCCGTCGATGGGAAGGGGGTTAGAGCATCCGCTGCCAATAGGCCAGTCATCGCCATCGTCAGCAAATTCCTCATCAGCCAGTTCTGCTGTGTCAACGTAAAAGTAATGCATCTGCTCATCATCAAGGTAGGTTCTGACGCCGTCCTTGTCCTCAAGGTCAATCGATAGCATGTGCCCAATCCAACGCCCCTGATCGGAGACAGGATCGTGTGCCTTTACGACAAAGCATATTCCACCCGGGTGATCCAGAACCCAGTCGTCCATGAGCTGCCCGCACCTATCATCGTAATACTGCCATAAACGATTGTATGTATGATTGTCTTCATGGTCAGCGCGCCAGACTTCTCCTTCACCCATCAAATCATATATCAACGTATCAGCGACATAATCGTTAAGCA
>JAGGVT010000189.1 GCA_021157815.1 bacterium
AGGGATTCAACCGGATGAATATTTCCGGTCTCGTTGTTTGCCCACATTATTGATGCCAGTACGGTATCCTTGCGAATCGATTTGAGCAACTCATCAGGATCAAGATTACCTTTTGAATCGACATCCAGGTATGTTACTTCATAGCCTCGACGTTCAAGGTATTTCGCTACATTCAATACTGCCGGATGTTCAACCTTTGTCGTGATTATGTGTTTTTTATCGGGATAACTTTCCGCGACGCCTCGAATCGCCGCGTTGTCGCTTTCTGTCCCGCAGGATGTAAACACGATTTCGTTTGGTGTCGCGCCAAGAAGATTTGCTGCCTGCTCCTTGGCGTTTTTGATATCGTGCGCAATTTTGCCGCCGAATGTGTACATGCTTGATGGGTTCCCGTATTTCTCATCGAAATAGGGGAGCATGGCATCACGAACCTCAGGCGCGATTCGTGTAGTGGCGTTGTTGTCAACGTAAATAATCTGTTTATCGTCCGATGCCATTATTTATCACCTAATCCGGCACAACCTCTTCGACTGTGATATCAGAACTGACAAATTCCTTCAGTTTCTTTTCAATGAAATTCTTCAGAGTAACCTGTGCTGACATGCAACCGGCGCATTGATCTCTGAATGCCACTTTCACAAGGTTGCCCTCGATATCGATTAACTCGATATCACCGCCATCTTTTATAAGTTGCGGACGAATCTCCTTTTCAACCGTTTCCTGAATAAGATTTATCTTCTGGAGATTTGTTAGCTGCCTGTTCTCTTTTACAGGTTGTGGTTCAGCGGATTTCTTTTTTGATTCATCTTTCCATAAATCAGTCAGGATGTCCTCTATTTCAGGAATGCATGTCCCGCACGCACCGCCGGCTTTTGTGTAGTTTGTTATATCCTCGACTGTTCTTAGATTGTTCTCAAGCGCGACACTTCTAATCTTGCCCTCCATAATCCCGAAACATTTGCAGACCAGTTTGCCCTCATCCTCATCCACATGTTCGATTTTTTCACCCTTGTAATCAGCGATAGCCGCCTCCAACGCCTCGCGTCCCATTACGCTGCAATGCATTTTTTCTCTGGGCAGGCCATCAAGGTATTCAGCGATGTGTTTATTTGTTATTTTTTCAGCTTCTTCGAGAGGTTTACCCTTTATCATTTCAGTCAACGCGCTTGCTGCCGCGATTGCGCTTCCGCATCCGAACGTCTTGAATTTGGCGTCTGTGATTATTTTATTTTCATCAACCTTGATATACAACTTGAGCATATCGCCGCACGAGATCGAACCGACCTCGCCGATACCGTCAGCGTCATCTATATCGCCCATGTTGCGCGGATTGTAAAAATGCTCAAGAACCTTATCCGAATATTCCCACATTTATTTATCTCCTTATCCGCTTGATAATAACTGGTACTTGCGGATATATAAAGCATAAGATTATAACATATAAGAAAGGTTCTGAATCAGGGGAAGATATTTTTACAAATAAAATTACCTGATGAGTTGGCTGGATTATTATAGGAATTTTACCGGTGTCAGAGCCCTTGATAATGGTATTGTCAAGGGGTCTGACACCTATATCCCAAGTTAATTTTAAATGCCATATATGGTAAAGTTTGTCTACCGGTTTGTTCATGCCTCGCAGCATCATTGTGCAAATAATATGAAAGAGTCCGAGCCCCTACATTAGGACACTCAAGGTGTCTGACACCGTGTGAAAATGAAATTTAGCATTGCCTAAGTTTACCGAACAGGAATCTAAGTGTTGTTTTGGTGATTGTTAAATCAGATGAGAATAATCCGAATTATCGAGATTAAATTCTTCAGCCTGGTTCTTATCTTATCTAAAACCTACGCTCGAGTCCGCACCTTTTTTCGAGGTTTTATCTCTTTCAGTGTTTCTATCGTTTTCTTGAATTTCAGCGTTATAGAGTCAACCTGCGATGCGATTAATCCGCTCGATTTATTCTCTCCAATCTCTTCGAAGTTTTTTTCGTAGAATGTCGGTGGCTCGTATGTCAAACCTTCAGCAAGGCGTTTTTCCTCTTTCTTAATCTGTGCTAAGACATAGCGCCCACCAATCGCG
The DNA here is from genome assembly GCA_021157815.1 of bacterium. Lineage (GTDB taxonomy): Bacteria > JAJVIF01 > JAJVIF01 > JAGGVT01 > JAGGVT01 > JAGGVT01. The sequence continues at coordinate 2,081 of JAGGVT010000189.1, forward strand.
GATGCCAGCCGTGAAACAACCCCAAATTGTTCAAAAAGGGCTTTTTGAATATTTTCCATTCTGGCTTTTATAGCCGGCTTATCCTTATAATACAGAACAGTGGCGCCTACCACAGCGGAAAACAATATCCTGTAATTGCGCACTTCATATCCAAACCGTCTTCTTATTCGAGCATCCGGATGGTTTTTATATTTTTTCCACCCCATTATTTTAGTTCTAATCATCCTTGCGATGCTTGGGCCGTTGACCTCAAAATCTCTGGTGAATGCCCGGATAAGGTATTCGTTTTCTTTGCCGTCTTTAATGTGCGGATGCTCGTAGTTGAACTTATATTGCCCATGGCTGTCAGATGCGAACTTCTCGACATCATCCCGGAGAATTCCAAGTTTCTTGAATCTATTAAAGAGCGGTGTTCCGGGGAGTGCTGTATAAAGCATGAACTGGTGAAAGTCGGTATCATAATGGACAGCGTAATCTATTATCTTGTCAATGTTTTCAGGTATGTGATCCTCAAGGCCGATTATTGATGAACCCGTAAAACTAATTCCGTGTGACTGGTATTCCTTGATAAGCTTATCAATTTTAATGCCTTTTAATTTTGCAAATTTGCTGTCTTCACTTTCCAAACCAATCCAAACCCATGAAATTCCAAGCTTTACCAGCTGTTCGGTTGTATATTGTATCAACGCGTTTGCTGAGCTGAAAACATCGAATGCCCAACTCTTATCGTGTTCTTCCATTAATTCCAGTAATCGTAGCGCTCGTTCCTTGTATAGCAGGAAGTTTTCATCCATGATGAAAAATTCCTGAACACCCATTCTCTTTTCCAACTCGCACATGATTTCGAATATTTCATCACCAGTCTCGTAAAAATTAATGAATTTGCCTTTCCCCTGGAACATTGCCGATGTTGAACAGAACTCGCACGACATGGGGCAACCGACCGATGGTATCACCGTGGCGACCATATCTTTGGGTTTTCTCATGGCATCTATCCCGGCGCATCGTGTCTTAATTCCTGAATTTATCACCGGATGATTGATTGGAGCTTCAGTGTCCTCACCCAGGAATTCACGGAACCATCGCACACCATCACCTCGAGCGACATGGTCAGTGTCAACTATATCTTTAAGATTTTCAACATTCGAAATATGTCCACCGACTATAATTGTCGCGTTGGGTTGATGCTCCCTGATAAGTTTGCACATTTCCCTGACTTTCAGGTAATTGGCATATATTGCGCTTATTCCAATTATGTCGTACTCGTTTGTTCTAATTTCCTCTATGAAACGATCATAATCGGGGAAATCAAGAAGAGTGCATTTGGCGTTGATATTAGCCTGAATCAACATCAATCCCCAACTGCGGTGAAACATTCTTAGTGAAAATGGCCCTTGGACCCGTGTAATCTGGTTGTGATACAGCTCCATCGGGTTGCATTTACGGCTTCCGAATGAGTCGTCCTGCTCATACGGACCGAAAACACTACTCAATAATATCCTGGTTTTGCTGCGTTGTGGTTGTTCTACATGTGCTGTTCCATGTTTTGCCAGTGAAGCCCTAAATTTTTTCATGTTAGCATAATACAAGGTATATTTCATAATGCCAGCTTAATTCCTGGAAATCTTTTGATAAAAACAATGAATTGCTTAAAACTGATATAATGTTTTTACTTAAATTTAATCGCAGAATCACAAGGCGCAATTTTTTTATTTTATGAACAGCGAAAAAACATATCCAAATGTCAGTATTATTATCCTTAATTACAAAGGCGTTAATGACACAATCGCGCTTTTAAATAATCTATTCCAGCTCAACTATCCCAATTTCAATGTCATTCTGATTGAAAACGGTTCGAGTGATAATTCTGCTGAACGATTAAAGGATATTGAACGTAATTATCCAGACTGGCAGTTTATCTATAATTCTGAAAACCTCGGATTTGCCGGTGGATGCAATCAGGGTATCGAAATTGCTCTTAAAGAAAACTCTGATTTTATCCTGCTTTTAAATAACGATACCGTGGTTGATAATTCATTTCTCGAACCGCTTGTTGAGTTATCCAAAAAACACAACGCAATCACAGGCGGATTGATTTATTACTATCCCGATAACGTGCAGGAAGTATGGTCATTTGGCGGTAATTTCACATGGGGAGCGGTGCCCGGACATCTCGGCATGCTGAATGTTCAAACTCAAGCCGGCAATCTTCCTGAGGAGCAAATCACCGACTGGGTGCCCGGATGCTGCATGTTGATTCCTCGTGATGTAATTGAGAAAATCGGCGGACTGGATGAGGATTATTTCGCGTATGTCGAGGATGTCGATTTCTGCCTTCGGGCTCTGAAGGCGGGATATCCGACTTATATAACATCAAAGTCAGTTATTCATCACAAGGTTGGGCAGGCGACAGGCGGTGGATATTCACCTGCCGGACGATTTTTAATCGCACAGTCAAGTGTGATTTTCATTCGAAAGCACGGTGATTTTCTCAAACGTTTGAAGTTCATTTTGATGTTCCATGCTGGTATCATTATTGCTTTAATACGAGAAGGGCTGAAGGGAAATCAAAACGCTGTTATGGAAAAAATCAAAGGATACAAGTCAGGATGGAAGAAACGTCTGAGCCAGCCGCGTAAAATCCTGTGATTTTACGTAAAATGTAACACTTAAAATATGACGGAAGAAACGCAACAGAACGCTAAAACAGTAAAGGGTACGCAGCCGATAGGCAAAGGCTCTCTTGCGATTATGTTCGCCCAGATATTTTTCCTCGGATTTAATTTCATCCTTCGAACATATCTTGCACATAATGTCTCTGCGGCTGAACTTGATATCTATCATCTGGTTGTCTCTGTTTTGATAATGTCATTTCAGAGGATAATCCACTATGGTCTTCCGGTCGCTATTTCAAAATACCTGTCGGAGGACCCGGCTTATCTTGGCTATTTCATGACCAAAGGCATGAGGCTGCAGATTTATTTCTCGCTGATTCTGTTTGCCATAGCGGTTTCAATAACTCCTCTGGTTGTGATGATTGTTAAAAATAATGCGGTGGTTGTGCCGTATTTAATTGGCTGCATTTCGATACCGTTTTTCGCGATCTACAACATACGCCTTTGTATTCTAAACGGGCTTAGGCGATTTTATCAGGAAGCCTTAACGATGTTCACTTTCGGACTGTTCAGGCTTGTTGCTGTGGTGCTGATTGTCTGGCTTGTCCTGAGAATGGGTCCTGGATTTACTGATATTTTTCAAAAAGGCGCGGCATACGGATGGGATTCAGTCGCGCTGAACGGCGCCATTTTAGCCAGCACACTAGCCGCGATTCTCGGGCTGACAATCGCTTGGTCGTTTACAAAAGAGCAGTTTGGCTACAAAGAAGACAAAAATATGCTTCGGGACATAGTTCGTTTCGTGGGGCCTAATATTATCTCAATCCTGCTTCTTCACCTTTTAATGAATGTAGATATATTTCTTGTCAATCGTTATTTCGCATCAAACCTTGATCCTGCGGGTTATTATGCCCAGGCCGCGTTTATCGCGCTTCTGCCATATATTCTTTTCAACGCGCTTTACGCGACAATATTCCCAAATATCGTCCATGAGATTTCAGTTGGCGCGATTGAAAAAGCGCGTGAGATAGTGATGTTTTCAACGCGGGTTGTGTCGATTGTGCTGATACCATCCTGCCTGATTGTCTGGGCAAGCGCATCCGAAATAATTGACCTGTTCAATCCGCCAGAATATCTAGCCGCAAGCCTCGCGTTAAGCATTCTGATTGTAGGAATTTCGTTTTTCACGCTGTTTATGAATCTTGGCGTAATTACTGTTGCGGGAGGGCATCCGAGAAAATTCACTTTTTCCTTCCTCATTCTCCTGCCATTGGGCGTTGTGTTGAATCTGTTACTTGTACCATTTTTCGCTCATGTGGGAATTAATCTGCCTTATGGCGATGATTTTATGATGTGGCTTTCGCATAACGGTACTGAAGAACATATCAGCATTGCATGGGCGCTGGGCGGAGCGGCTGTCGCGGCGGGGATAACCGCGATAGCTGGATGTATCTATCTTGGAGCACATGTGTATAAACGATTTGGCGGATTGTTCAACGTGAAAACTGCGCTTAGAGCGCTTGCGGCATCGATTCCAGCTTATATTGCAATCAGGCTGCTCCCATTTGACGGGATATTCATTCTGGTGGATTTAATTGTCGGAATAATTGTTTATGCGGTTGCGCTTATCGCGATTGGTGAATTTTCAAAGGATGAGATTGGCGCGATTACTGGAAAGCTTAAAGGCAGATAAGAATACATTAAATGAAATTGCGACAGCAGGTCGAATATTCCATCATTTCCGCGAAAGAGTCTGTCGGAATGACGTAATTTTGGCTTTCGCGGGAATGACGTAATATTGATCCTTTTCCTGACTTGGCACTTACCTTGTCTGAAACTTTACATCCTACTATTCCTTTTTTCTTTGTTCATCCTTGCCTCCTAAAACACGAATATATTATGGGAATAAAATTCGCATGAGATGTGCTCCAATAACCTTGATTTAGGACAGGGAAACATGCATATACAGAAAAAGGAAGTCACTTTACTTATAGCCGATGACTCACAGGAAATGCGTGAGACATTGAAAACCCTTCTGACTTTCAACGAAACTATCAAGGTGATAGGTGAAGCATGCAACGGCGAGGAAGCTGTTGAGAAAGTCGCTGATTTACATCCTGACCTTGTTTTGATGGATATAAACATGCCGGGTATGGATGGTTTGAAAGCGACCGAGGCGATTGCGATTAAATCGCCTCATTCCGGCGTCATCATCATTTCAGTTCAGGAAGAAGTCGAATACATGCGCCGCGCGATGAGCGCCGGCGCGCGCGAGTATCTTGTCAAGCCTTTCGACTCGGATGAACTTTTCCGCACGATTAACAATGTAATCGAGAAGGAAATGATTCGGCGGAACTCAATCAGCGAAAGCCCGGTTAGCGGAAGCCTTGAATTGGGACAGATTATCAGCCTCTATTCGCCCAAAGGCGGTGTCGGCAAATCAGTTCTGGCGGTTAATATCGCCAGTGAAATCAAGAAAATGATAGATGCCAGGATTTTACTAATAGATCTCAATCTTGAATTTGGCGACCTTGCGCTTCTTTTAAATCTCAACGCGACAACAACGATTGTTAATGTCGCCCAGACCGGTATCCAGTCAATAGACCATGAATATTTAAAAAGCAACATCATGACCGCGGCTAACGGTTTGGATATACTTCCTGCTCCCTTGAAGCCTGAATATGCTGATATTGTTACACCCGGCGTAATTCAAAAGGTGCTTGAACTGACAAAAGAGGAGTGGGATTATGTAATCGTTGACACTGCCAGCTCGTTCAGGGGAGAGGTTCTTGCGGCGCTTGACATGAGCAGCCTTATTCTCATGGTCTTCGGAGGAGATTTCCTGTCTTTGAAAAATACATCGCTGGCGCTAGGCGTAATGACATCGCTGAATTACCCCATGGATCAGGTCAGAATGGTTATGAACAGGGCTTTTGCTCAGGCATCAACGAAAATCCTTGATATTGAGAAAGGTTTGAAAAAGAGAATTGACTACCAGATTCCGGGAGACATTGAATTAGTGCTGAACTCAATCAATCGGGGCCAGCCTCTTGTTGAGACCAACCCGTCAAGTGACCTGGCAAAGTCAATAAAGTTGATCTGTGAGGACATTCTCCAAGTTAAGGATGAAGATTCAGAAAAGAAAAAATCAGGGCTTTTCAGCCTGTTCGCCAAGAAAACCGGATAGAGAACATAATAATGAATATTCGTAAATAATTTAATAATTGCAGGGGCACAACATAGAATTTGCCTCAGAACCTTCAAACAGCACGAAAAACGTTATATCGAATTACGCGTTATGTAAAATTACACGTCATTCCCGCGAACGGGGCTGTTGAAAAAGGGCTGAATGTAGGGGGTAGGTCTCTGTGCCTACCCTAAATATTGGCATAAATACAGGGCAACCACAGAGAGTTGCCCCTACGGTCTGGGATATAATGGGCTTTTTCAACAGCCCCGTTCGCGGGAATGACAGAATGACGAACTTATATGTTCTGATGATGTTCTGAAACAGCCTCCACGTTGTGCCTCTACTTTGTATCCTACTTGCACCTTGCATCCCCACTTGATGCTGTAACCCCGTTATTTTCATGATATACTGCACTGCTGATGATTATGAAATTACGCCTTCCAATTATTCTGCTTGCGATTATCGCGTTCGCCAACACTTATGCGTACGCTGAAACATCGGCAATCACTGAACTTCAGGTATCGGTTGACAGGGATGGCACCTCCATTTCAGTTAATGTACCGGCTGATTTCACATATCTCGAAAATCCTGAAAATAACGAAATAGAAATAATTTTCGAAAACTGCACGGTTCGTTTCAGAGGGCATGATTACATTCGAATACCATCGTTTTCACCCATGTTTGAATCGATTGAAATTGCGCGTAACGTTGATACTAATTCCTCGTCTTTAAAAATCAAACTCACCAACAATATAATCAAACCGGCTATCTCGGTGATGCCGTCCGAGAACAGACTCGTTTTCAGCTTTTATCCTCCCGCGCAAACCGAGCATGCCATTGTTGAACCCATTATTTTATACGAGTGTTTAAACATTACATCCGAGGATGATGTATCTGAAATAGCTGATTCGCAAACGCAGTTTAATGAATCACTTCCTGTTTGCCTTGATGATGACGCAACGATTACTGGCAATGTGGTGGATGGTCCGGAGTTTCCCACGGTTGATACTCCTGCCCCGATTGTTCAAATCCCAAAAGTAGAGCCTGTTGAAGATGAGCAGGAGGAACACACATCGGAGGTTGAGCCATCAGAACTGCATGTTGATGAAATAATCGAAGAAGTTGAGACGGTCGAAGAGGCTGTAGAAACAAAACAAGTTCAAAAGGAAATCGAGCTGTATAAAGCGCCGAATGAGAGTTTTCTCGCTGATGAATTTCCGCTGGCAACTCTGGAAGCGATTCACTACTCGCAGGGGCGAGTTGACCGGGACGTTATCACGCTTGAATTTTCCGATGTCTCCCCTCGATTCCATTATGAAATTAACAGTTCCGGCTGCGCGGTTTTAACGCTGCATAACCTTGTAACGCCTGAGGAGATTCTTCCCGGTGATGAAATAAAACGCAGTGTAAGAGGAACGATAATCAAATCAATTTCATTAATGCGTTTTGATGAAATGAATCTTCCCGCGCTTCAGATTATGTTGGTTGGGAAGGAATCGATTAGCATCGAGATTGAGGATTTAAAGGGTATGTTGGAAATAGTCCTTCGTGCCGGGGGGGAGTAGATGTCTCTAAGGCCAGCGTTTGTAATCCATCGCGTTTCAGAAATCACACTGGACTGGCTGAAAAAAGAAAATGCCAAAGGACTGCTGATTGATATCGACAACACCCTTACCCCATATCATTCAGAAAAACTCCCGGATGATATCCTCAATTGGCTTGAAATGCTTGTAAGCGAGGGAATCCCATTTATTCCATATTCAAACGCGAGAGCTTACCGCATCGATAATTTCTGCAAACGGTTCAACATTAAGAATCCGGGAATTGCGGTGAAACCGCTGAATCTGCAGCTTGGTAAAATTCTTAAACAAATCGGTATCCCTAAAAAAAATCTGCTTCTGATAGGCGACCAGGTCTTTACTGACTCTCTTGCGGGAAAATTCGCAGGTTTGCGTGTGGTGCTCGTTGACCCTGTCTCGACTGCTGAATTCCCAGCGACTAAAGTAATGCGCAAAATAGAACATCTGGTGGGACGGCACAGATGGAAATTCGACCGGATTGACAGGTAATCTGTTGAAATTTCACCACGTAATAATCGCCATTGTGGTATAATAAATATTGATAACCTCGCAAAGGGACATGTGTCGCATGTTCAGTATCCCCAATAAACCGTTTTCAGTTTCAGATGAATTCGACATAGGGATACAAAGCCCTTTGACATGAGAGCGATGCGGGATTATCATTCTATGTGTTATAGATTATTTGCCGCTAAATAACCAAGGAGTTCATTTTATATGCGTATTACGACGAATCGAGACGGCTTTACGCTTGTCGAGATGCTTGTGGTCATTACCCTCATAGGCATTCTTGCGGCTATAGCGTTACCTAACTTCCTTAAAGCAAAAGACAAGGCAAAGGAAGCGGAAACAAGAGCGAATCTGCATGTTATCCAAACCGCGCTTGAAAGATATGCGGTTGATAATATTGGCGAATATCCGACATACCTGATTGGCGGTGATGAACGGGGATGGCGTAAATGCGACGCGGTTGTGAATCGCGCGCCGGAATTTCAGCCTCCACGCGACCCGCTGCTGCAATACAACTACATGTCGAGCTATCCTAAAAACCCGTTCGTGGAGGATGGCCTTACTGAAACAATTGAGGGTTCAGGCAATGCGAATAATCTTCGGTACGGCGGCGGCGATGTCAGGTTCGGTTATGACGGTTCCTCAATGGGCAATACGCTTTCAGACCCGCGTTATCTATGGGTGGCTCCGGGAACGTTGTCGCATCTGCAGTTTACGTTCGCGACCGATTCCCTGTATGCCGCCAATGATTCACTTGAGGGCGATTACATCAACCCGTTTTACACAATGGGTGGACTTCCTGACCGCAGTGGCGTGGACGCGAACGATAGACAGGGTAGAACGATTAAGGCATTCTGGCCCGGACAGTTTTTCTATCGCTCAACCGGTGAAATTCGCTTGAGAACTGAAACGGATGTCTCAAACATATTAACAATTTGGGATGCGAAGTTTTTATCGATTAATCGCTATATCCTGGGCTGCTACGGCGCCATAAGAACATCGGGCAAGGATGTAATCCGTATGACAGATGAGTTAGGCGAGGCGATTAACAACGTTGACGGGCAGGATGATGGCGGGGAGTATTCACAAAACAGGCTTTTCCAGCACATTCCATTTGCGTCACCCGAGGTGTTCGGCGGCGGACGCAAGGGTGTAATGCCGATTTTTCCGTACTACATCGAGGAAAATCAGACAAGGCAATATATCTATGGCGCCCCTGATGGTTACAACGATGGCGTAATCATGGTATTCACATCTGAGATGGATGTAACCGGCGAGTTTTAATCAGAATCCAATAAAGATTTCAATATTTCATCCCCCTTAACAGGGGGATGTTTTTTTTCGGGAATCCATTTCCCCGGGCTTGTATATTACTAACAAGCTCTTTCCTGTTTGTTTTCGATAAGCGCGCGCAGAAGCTGTATTCTACCTATGTGCAATGCGGTATGAGATGAAGTAATAAATAGCCAGTGAGCTGTGCTCAAGCCCTCTTCCGATGTTTCCGTTACTGTGTGAAAATCATCATCTGAAAGTGAGTCGATGTAATTGTGGCTTTCCTCACGCACCTTCTTCACCCAGTCAAGAACCTCCTGCACAGACCCGACAGACTTGCGAATCTCATCAACAGAACACCAGACTGGACCAAATACTTCGAATTGGGAAGGTATTAGATTTCCCTGTAAGCCTTGCAGGAATTGCCCGATGTGTATGCGCTCTCTGTGGGCGATATGTCCCACATGCCAGATGATTGGAAGGCTATTTGGATCGGGAATCCAGAATAGCTGTTCATCTGTCAGTCCATCAATCTCCCGGAGCGGGTTAACATACCAAAAGCCTCGACCATAAAGAAAATGTGCAAGTTCTTTTAATTCAGACATTTGATTGTCCTTCCGTGATTTGATTTCGAAAAAAAGTGAGTGTTCCCTTTAACACAGAAAAAACCCGCTTGATGGCGGGTTTGGTTTTCAAAAAGATGTTTCTGTCTTCTCACAGCAGCTCATCGATTTTCCTTTTCAGGTTGTTTTTCTGTGTGTAACCAATGATTCGATCAACTGGCTCGCCATCGCGGAAGATCATGAGTGTCGGGATGCTCATAATGCCGTACTTCATGGCGGTTTCAGGGCTTTCATCGGTGTTCATCTTGACGAACTTGACCTTTTGGCCATATTCATCAGAGAGTTCCTCTACGAGTGGTGAAATCATCTTGCATGGCCCGCACCATGGCGCCCAGAAATCGATGAGAACCGGGGATTCCTTTGATGGTATAAGCACTTCAGTGTCGAAAGTCTGGCTGTTAATTACGGTTACTGACATTCCAGAACCTCCATTCCTTTGTTTAGTAAATTAAGATCCATTTTGCTGACAGCTGTCAGTAATCGGATTTTCTATTTAACTATGACCTTGAAATGTACTGACAGGTTGACATTGGTCATAATAATTAACGATAAAACCTGGGCTGTCAAGAAGCTAATTGGACCCCGACTGGTCCAAAGTGGGTACCTGACTGGCTGACTCGCCAGGGCTTAAAAGCCTACCGTCTAATGGGATTCCGTCTTAATAATTCCCGGAGGAATTACCCGTGTCTTGAACCGAAGTTCGCGAACGGCCTTCACGCCAACGGCAGAACAGGTTCCCAAGGGATAAGTGTTGGAGCAAATTACACTTCTTGAACATCCCAGGTTTACCCAGCCTAAGCTGGACAATGTAATTATATCATAAAAAGCAAGGATTTCGTCAAGTATTAGCGATAGTATCCCGAGCATCCCTTTGCCGGGGTATTGCGCGAATTTACCACCATTTTCCCGGGCTACTCAATAGCACAAATTAACCGAGCCCCGAACGTTAGTGAGGGGTTGGTGCGGAATTAAGTGAGGTTGAATTGTAATTCGGACTACCCCTCACTAACGTTCGGGGCTCGGTTATAAAAGTCGCCGTTTTTCCCGGGAAATGGATTCCCGGGCTACATGTAGTTACTCATCCTATGGAGCGTCAGGCTTCTGTTCCTCAGATACATCAGGTTTTTTATCCTCAGGAGTTTCCTTTTTCGGCTTCTCCTCTTCGAGTGGTTCAGTCTCAGGTGATTCTTCAGGTTTGATAACCTTGACATCCTTCGCGATTACCGTAACAAGATCAGGATATTTCTGATCGGGGTATAGTTCCGCTGTCGCTTTTAAAAATCGGGATTTTGAAACCAGTCCGACAATCTCAACCATGTCATCCTGTTTTAGCTCAGGATATTCCTTCAGGGTAATGACAAATACGGCATTTTCGAGGATGAAAACCTCTGCGCCATGATTTGGCTTGCCAGGGGATATATCCAGCGGGAAATCCTTTGTTCCCTTGATATCAGCTTTACCTTTCAGGCGAACGTATTGTCCGAGGATGCCCTCAGGATCATTTTTAATCCTATTGATATCAATATCCGGCGATATGAGTTTTTCGATTTCAGATAATTCCATGCTTTTGAGCTGTTCGCAATCACGGCCCAACTGTGTTGCGATTGTGATCATCCTGCCCACGCCGCCGCATCCGGTGGAGAGTAGCAGTAAAGACAAGAGAACAAACAGCAACATGGTGATGGAGATAGATTTATTCATACTTCGGCAAGTCAATGCGCACCTCCGAGTGATGATTTCCTGCATTTGGATGCTAACCCAAGAATAAATGTATATGATATGAGCCGCAATTTCAAGAAGGGTTTCATATAGAATACACCATATACATCAGATTTTGCTATCATATCTCCATGCGGACACTTTTTGCCATATCGATTTTCGTATTGTGCATCATTGCCTGGCTGAATCTATCGCTTGTGCCGTCGCGAAACCGGCAGGCGAAGGAAATAGTTGACCGCCATCTTCATTCGCTTCCGCTGGCTGATATCGAGGAAGTTACATATACAGGCAACATGTCACTGTTCAGGAATGATGTACATGTTGACAATCTGCATGTAAAGGCTAAAAACGCACATTGGAACCATATCCAATACAGCGATATAACTCTGGATGTCGCCCGTATCGATTATGATGCCACATCCGCTTTCTGGCACAAGCGTTGTACGATAAATGCGATATCGGGGATTAGGTTCAGCGGATTCATGACATATGATGAAATATCCTCACGGCTTGCTGACGTCAGCGTTAATCTTGTTGATCCTGTACTGCGATACAGGGATGGGCATTTGTATCTTCGAGCGTATTTTTCACCTGTAAAAATGAGTTTGGATTTTGATGGCGAAATGGTTCTTACTCCAAAAGGGCTGTTGGAATATCGAATTGAGAAAATTCTTGATGTTGACGGGAATGAAATATCTCGAAACATGAACAGGACTGTGCTTAACGAACCATTCGATTTTAGTGTTCAAATATTAATAATGCGCAGGGAAATCGCTCTTGATGATATCGAGGCAACCAGCGATGGTGTCAGGATTTCAGGATGTTCGATTGATGATGAGGATGCAACTATCGAATGACACAGCATCCGCCGGGAATGCAGCAGAAATCGCAAATCGCCAGATTACATAAACACTCACCCAGATTACCTGAACAACATGGACAGCAGCAGCAACTGATCTCGGGTTCCTCGTAATAATCCCCGTGCTCATCCGTGCGTTTCGTTCTAATCCTGAAGAATTTCAACACAGCGGGATGTGACGGGTCAATAGACAACGCTTTTTCAAAAGCATGTCTCGATTGCAGGTGAAGTCCGCGATTTTGGAGAGTAATCGCTGAATCGATCAATTGCGAAATATCATTTGTGTTTTCGTATGTAGCCATTTGTTTGTTGCCTCCTTCTTTTCCCCCCTTAATCCCCCGCGAGCAGGGGAAACAATTATCAAATTTATGGTGCAGGCATCTTGGGCTTGTTGAAAAAACCCATTATATCCCAGACCGTAGGGGCAACTCTCCGTGGTTGCCCTGTATTTATGCCAATATTTAGGGTAGGCACAGAGACCTACCTCCTACATTCAGCCCTTTTTCAACAGCCCCATCTTGCCTGCACCACAACAACATCCTGTATATTCTATCTAATCACGCAGCATCCGCCGGGAATGCAGCATAAATCGCAAAGCATGGCGCAGCATAAGCAGTCTGTCATGCCGGGACAGCATCCGCATGAGAATCCGCGCCGCTGATAATACTGCTCGCGCATATTCTCCCTCATGTTCTGCTGGTTCATATACATACGCACCGATGGATGATCCGGATTAACTGACTGCGCATGATCCGCGACACTTCTTGCCCTGATATGCTGTCCGACCATATGCAGAGCGGATGCCAGCCCTATCAGATATTGCGGATTATCGACATCGAGATTAGTCGCTTTTTCAATATCACGAATCGCCAGACGCGGATTTCGCATCGAAACATAACAAGCGCCGCGATTGAAATGATAAACCGCGTTGTTCGGTTCAATTCGAATCGAGTTGCCAAGTGAATAGATCGCCCCGCGATAGTTTCCAGTCTCGATATATGCCATCGCCTTGAGGTTATGCGCGCCGGCATCATCGGGAGTCAGCCGTAGAATCTGGTCGAGTATATTTATCGACTGCGTATATTTCCTGCCGTTAAACAGATTCAGCGCCTTGTCGCGAAGGTCGCGCATTCTTGCCGGGTCAGCGCCGTAGTATTCGCTCTGTTCGCCCCAGTCATCCGTATATGCGTAGCCAGTGTCAGCCTGATGATATTGTTTGTAATATGAATCCTGAGGCGGTTGATATGATGGTTGCGGCGGCGGTTGTGAAGGGGGAGGCGCTCCACGCATTCCGCCTGAATCATACTGGCGTCTGCTCGACGGGTCTTTTAAAGCCGAGTATGCCTCGTTTATCGATTTCATCCGCTCCTCAGCCAGATGAGCCAGCGGATTGTCCATGTGGCGGTCTGGATGAAATTCCAGCGCGAGTTTCTTATACGCCGATTCAATCTCGCGTTGTGAGGCATTTCTGCCGACCCCAAGGATATCGTAATAATCCTCCGCCACTATATTGCCGCCTCCTTCATTTTGCAGTATTCAGGTTTCTTCCTGCCAAGCGCTTTGAAAAACGAGAATTCAATCGAACGTCCGTAAATTCCTTTTATAAGCTGCTCGTTTCTTTTTAATTCCAAATTTTGAAGTGAGATCGCAAGGTCACATGAAAGCTGTTTGACAAGGTAATCGATATCATCCGATGCGTTTTTACGAATCACCGTTGGTTTTCTTGAGCCGTTGGCGTATATGTGAGCAAGCGGATTGAATCGATTGCGCTTTAAATCCGCGGGTAAATCCTCCAGCATGTCGATTAAATCGATAGACCGTCCAAGATTTTCTCCAAGTTTAACCAGCTCAGTTTCCATATCCTGCCTGCCGGATATATGTGAAATCGATTTGCCTATTTCACCAAACAGTAGCGCGGATGACTCGAGCGATTCATCGAGCCATTTGAAATCGTTTGTGTTTCGATCAGCGACAAGTTTTTTTGCCAGTTCAAAATCAAAATTGATTTCAAGCATTTTTTGTTTGATTTCTTCATTGTCGATTCTGAAAGCCTTCTGGAACATTTGTGCCGGAAGACGTTTCAAACCGCGCTCATCATCGAGGTCATCGGATGCTTTCAAATGCATGAGGCATAAATAGAGGTCGATTAAATCACTAATCCATTTTTGGTCAAATACGACATAGTTACGTTTCCCGATTCCCTTAAATGGGCATCGCAGCGCTGTTTCCTTAGGGGAGGAATCATCAAGAGAGAGCAAAAGCGCTGCCGCGGCAGTGAATTCATATGACAGCACAAGACGTCCTTTCGCACCGAATCTGTCCGCCAACGCATTGCACGCGCCGCAATAGACCGACTGGTACAGGTTAAGTGAATCCCTGTCGTTTTTGTGGAAATATCCTCGAAGGCGTCCGAACATCCTACTTAATAGACTATCATTGAATCAATTTTGATGCATTAAATTTGATTGCGGTTATGTAATTTTTGCCCCCGGGACGGGGGCGACACAGCCGATGGGACGGGGTGTTGAAAAAGGGTTAGGTTTTAACGTAACCCGGAATGCCTTTATAAAAAAAGCATGAATCAATTCTACAACGTTCGCAGGCATTCCGGGGTTGCGCATATCTACCCACTTCCCCGGCATGCCTGATTCACCTTATAGATAATTGTTGATTTTATTCGGGACGGCATGACTGGGTTACGGTGTGAACAGATGGTTACTCGGTTTCTCATTAACCGGGGTAATGGGTGGCGATTTCCAATATTTTCCCGGATAGTGAGAAACCGGGCTACAACTCATCGACATCTAATGATAAAATCATTACGAACCAATTCACGGAGGTTGCGCAAGTGACATCAGATACAGAATACAAACCCGTACATCCCCCTCGCGGGAATGAACTAACATGCAAGAACTGGCAGATTGAGGCGCCGTTCAGAATGATTTCCCATAACCTTGATCCGGAGGTTGCTGAAGATCCGGAAAACCTTATCGTTTATGGCGGATCAGGAAAGGCTGCCCGTAACTGGAAATCCTATCACGCTATTAAAAAAGCGTTAACTGAACTCGAACCCGATGAAACGCTTCTTGTTCAATCAGGCAAACCTGTAGGCGTTTTCAAAACATTCGAACATTGTCCGCGAGTTCTAATCGCAAATTCAAATATCGTACCCCACTGGGCTGATTGGGATAAATTCCGCGAACTCGACAAACTCGGCTTGATAATGTACGGCCAAATGACTGCCGGTTCGTGGATTTACATCGGCACTCAGGGAATTATTCAGGGGACGTATGAATGTTTCGTCGCTGCTGGTGAGCAAAACTATGGCGGCGACCTGAAAGGCAAACTTATTTTCTCCGGCGGACTCGGAGGAATGAGCGGCGCCCAGCCTCTTGCAGGTGTAATGACCGGCGCGACATATCTTGGCTGCGATGTCGATATGAAGCGAATCGAAAAACGCCTTAAGCAGAAATATCTCGACCATGCGACAGATGATATCGAGGCTGGAATCGACCTTGCGATTAAACTCAAATCCGAAAAGAAAGCGGAGTCGGTTGGAATCCACGCGAATGTGGTTGATGTCCTCAAACGAATGATTGAGCGAAATGTGATTCCTGAAATCCTGACTGACCAGACATCCGCCCATGATGAGCTCAACGGATATGTCCCTCACGGAATTCCATTCGAGGATGCGTTGAAACTTCGTGAGGAAAATCCGTCGAAATATATCGAATTGTCATACGCCTCCATGGTTCAGCACGTACAGTATATGCTTGAGATGCAGTCGCGTGGCGCGGTTACATTCGATTACGGCAACAATCTTCGAGGTCAGGCTGAAAAGGCGGGATTCGATAACGCTTTCGGCTACAAGGGATTTGTCCCGCTGTATATCCGACCGCTTTTCTTCCAGGGTAAAGGCCCTTTCAGGTGGGTCGCTTTGAGCGGTGATCCCGAGGATATTCTCAAAACCGACGATGTTATCAAACGCGAATTCTCCCATAACAAACCGCTTGTAAACTGGATTGAAATGGCGCAAAAGCGAATCTCGTGGCAGGGGCTGCCATCCAGAATATGCTGGCTTGGCTATGGCGAACGCGCTCATTTCGGCGGAATTATCAATGACATGGTTAAAAAAGGCGAGTTGAAAGCGCCTATAGTTATAGGAAGAGATCATCTTGATTGCGGCTCGGTGGCATCGCCGTATCGTGAAACGGAGGGTATGAAGGACGGCAGTGACGCTATCGCTGACTGGCCGATCCTTAACGCGCTTTTGAACACAGCATCGGGAGCGACCTGGGTGAGTTATCATCACGGCGGCGGAGTGGGAATCGGATACAGCCTCCACGCCGGAATGGTTGTCTGCGCGGATGGTACTGACATGATGGCTGAACGACTGAACAGAGTTCTGACAAATGATCCGGGAATCGGCGTGGCGCGTCATGTGGATGCCGGATACGATGAGGCAGTTGAATTCGCGAAAGAGAAGAATATCAAGGCACCGATAGGGGATTTATGAAAAAGCCAGCTTTACAGAAACAACAAACCCATCGTAGGGGCGCCGCTTGCTGCGCCCCGAATTGACTATGTTTAATGCGGCACACCGGGGCACCCCTACATATAATGGTTTATCTGCACAAATCATCGTATGGGAAAACTAAAATGAAACATCCATTTATATTAATTATCATATTGCCATTCCTTATGTTGCTGCTTATCACCGGTTGCGATTTGGTGAATCCTCCGCAGGATGCTCTCAGGCAGTTTTTCAGGGCTGTTAATCTGAGAGACTATGAAAGCGCGAAACTTCATTGCACAGGTAAAATGGCTCAGGGTTATATCCTTGGGCAGGAATTGGAAAGCTGGTGCGCCGCCGATGATGAAGGCGACATGAACATTAAAATTCTCAATGTGGACATTAAAGATAAAGAAACATATGTTGTGTTTAAGCTGTTTGTCTTTGGTGAGGATGATGATGAGAAGGAAATTCGATTAGGCGCGCTGCTTGTTAAACGCGAAGGCAAATGGCTGGTTGATGAGATAAACCAGATATAAGGCTGTCATTCTGACGTATCTGTCATTCTGAACTTGATTCAGAATCCATTCTTTTTTTAGGTTGGGAGATGGATTCCGGGTCAAGCCCGGAATGACATATATTTACCCGGGATGATACTGATTTTACCCGGAATGACACTGATTTTACCCGGATGATACTGATTGACTAGGAATGACATTAATTAGATGAAGGGGTGTCATTCTGAACTTGATTCAGAATCCATTTTTTTTTAGGTTGGGAGATGGATTCCGGGTCAAGCCCGGAATGACATATATTTACCCGGGATGACACTGATTTTACCCGGGATGATACTGATTGACTAGTAATGACATTAATTAAATGAAAGGGTGTCATTCTGAACTTGATTCAGAATCCATTCTTTTTTTTAGGTTGGCAGATGGATTCCGGGTCAAGCCCGGAATGACATTAATATACACGGAGTGAAAATGTGAATGTACACGGAATGACAATGTGTGTCAGACATGACAAAACAGACGGAAATCCATTATAATTGACAGTTATGAAAAACTATTGTGTATATATCCTTGCAAGCAAACCAAATGGAACTTTGTATATCGGTATGACATCAGATTTGGTGAGAAGAGTATATCAGCATAAGAAAAATCTGGCAGACGGATTTACGAAAAAATATAGCGTCCACCAATTAGTGTATTATGAAATTACAAATGATGTTGAAAGTGCACTAACACGAGAAAAACAATTAAAGAACTGGAAAAGGCAGTGGAAGATTGAGTTGATTCAGAAAAACAATCCACAATGGAATGACTTATATGAGGATATCATTTAGATTCCGGGTCAAGCCCGGAATGACACTGATTTATGCAGAATGATGCTATTTTAGATGAAAGGGTGTCATTCTGAACTTGATTCAGAATCCATTTTTTTTTAGGTTGGGAGATGGATTCCGGGTCAAGCCCGGAATGACATATATTTACCCGGAATGACACTGATTTTACCCGGGATGATACTGATTTTACCCGGAATGACACTGATTTTACCCGGGATGATACTGATTTTACCCAGAATGGCACTGATTGACTAGGAATGACATTAATTAGATGAAATGGTGTCATTCTGAACTTGATTCAGAATCCATAGCGGATTTTTAAAACTGAAATATCGTAAAACGTGAACTATTTTTACTCAAAACGACATCTAAATATATTGTGTCAAGTATCTGCTCTTGACACAGTGGATTGTTTTTTATAAATTTGATATGTAGAAGTTCCGGTTTTTTACTCGTTTTTTCCTGACGCTACCTAATTTGCGGCGGGAATTTTGATTTTTACAGATTTAGAAAAGAAATAAGTTATCAGGTGAAATAGCCAATGATAAAAGTCAGGAATCTTGTAAAACGATTTGGCAGCGCTGTCGCCGTGAATGATATTTCATTCGATGTAAAAATTGGCGAGGTTGTTGGATTTCTTGGTCCAAACGGTGCAGGCAAATCGACAACGATGAAAATAATCACGTGCTTCATTTCAGCTACTTCCGGTTCAGCCACTGTAGGCGGTTATGACTCTTTCCGCCAGCCACTTGAGGTACGCCGCCAGTTTGGATACCTGCCGGAGCAGACTCCTTTATACAACGATATGAACGTTCTTGATTATCTGAATTTCATTGCGGATTCTCACAACATGCCGAGGGAAAAAAAGCGATCGAGAATCGACGAGATGGTCGAAGTCTGCGGACTCAAACGCATGGTTCACAAGGATATCGGTGAACTGTCAAAGGGATTTCGCCAGAGGGTCGGACTTGCGCAGGCGCTTGTTCACGACCCTAAAATCCTTATTCTTGATGAGCCGACCACCGGACTTGACCCAAACCAGATTGTAGAGATTCGCGAACTTATAAAACACCTCGGCCAGGAGCGCGCTGTTATTCTCAGCACGCATATTCTTCCTGAAGTTGAGGCAACCTGCTCAAGGATTCTAATTATCTCCGAGGGCAGGCTGGTTGGCGAGGGCACACCGGAGGAACTGAGGCTTCGTAGTGAGGGACAGGAAACTTATGAAATCAGATTAAAGGCTGACAAGAACAACGTGGAATCCGTTTTCATGACACAGGACTGGGTGACGTCGCATGAATACAGTGGAACGGAGCATAACGGAACGCATCGATTCAAGGTGCATGTTATTTCACCATCGCCCGGTGAGGATTCAGGCGAAAAGTTCTTTGATCTCGCGGTGAAGAATTCATGGAAACTTCTTGAGCTTAAGCCGTCCGGCGCGACACTCGAAGAGATTTTCAAGGATTTAACAACGCGTGAAGTGTGATATGGCTTGATTATTAATTGAACAGTATGAAGACAATTACAGGAGTATAAGCATAATGTTGAAAAATATCATGACGATATTTAAAAAGGAATTTTCGCTCTACTTTAATTCCCCAATCGCGTATATCTTTATAACGGTTTTTCTTGTCGTCAGCACATGGTTCTATATGAGCCGGTTTTTCGTTGTCGCGCAGGCTGACATGAGAATGTATTTCACTATGCTGCCGTGGGTGTTTTTGTTCTTCGTTCCCGCGGTAACAATGCGACTGTGGGCTGAGGAGCGAAAAAGCGGAACTATCGAGGTTCTTCTCACCCTGCCTTTCAGGGATGCGGAAATTGTAACCGGCAAATACCTTGCCGCATTTGCGTTTCTTGTTCTTACCGTTATCCTGAGTTTTCCGATACCACTTACATTAATGCGTCTCGGATCACCTGACATGGGCCCGATAATTGGCGGATATATCGGAGCGTTTCTGCTTGGCGGCGCGTATCTTGCGATTGGATTATTTGTGAGCGTGTTCAGTGACAACCAAATTGTGGCTTTTATAATCGCGGTTGTTGCGTCGTTTATCCTGCTTATTATCGGTGAATCATTTGTCCTGCAGTCGCTGCCGACGGGAATCAAGCCGGTTGTAGCGTACCTCGGTCTGGGAAGCCATTTCCAGAACATTGGAAAGGGTGTCATTGATACACGGGATATCATATATTACTTTTCGGTGATTTTTATTTTCATATACGCCACCATGCGGCAGATGGGGTCGCGAATGTGGGCGTAATGATTTATTAAATTTAGCGCACAATGTCTGTACTCTCTATGGGACGAATTTATGTATAAAAAATACAAATACGGAACAACATCAGTTATCGACGTATTCCTGATTGTGGGAATTCTTGTTCTGGTTAATATCTTTTCTATTGGCAGCTTCAAACGAGTTGACCTGACTGAGAACCGGGAATACACAATCTCGAAAGCAACAAAGAAAATCCTTAGCGAACTGGATGACATCGTAAACGTGAAGGTCTTTATGTCCAGCGAACTTCCGCCTGAGTTTCTCTCACTCGACAGGCAGATTCGAGACATGATGGAGGAGTTCAATGCTTATGCGAACTCGAATTTCCGCCTGAAATTCGTTGACCCGAAAGAGGAACCCAAATACAGGCAGGAAGCTGAGATTGCCGGGATTCCCGAGGTGTCGTTTAAGGTTGTCAAGGAAGACCAGGTTCAGATGATGAAAGCCTATCTCGGCATTCTTATCGAGCATGAGAACAAAACCGAATCGATTCCATTTATCGGTGGAGTTGACAATCTCGAATATGACCTGATGAGCCGTATTGTAAAAGTGCTTCAGAAAGAAAATGACCTTCCGACAATTGGAATACTGCAGGGACACGGAGAGCCGGGAACACAGCAGGCAAATCAACAGGCACAAACTCCACCGGGAGAGATGGCTTTGTTTGTCGAAGCGATTCGTGAGCAGTTCAAGGCGATGGATGTCGACCTGGAGAATCGCGACAAGGTTCCGAGTACTGTGAATACTCTTGTAGTGGTCAATTCCGGGTCAATTCCCGATTACCAGCTTTGGGCGATTGACCAGTTTGTCATGGGCGGGGGGAAATTAATCTGCATGATTAGCGGCATGGGGGGAGTTGACAATCTGAATGAACCGCCGGAAATATTCAACAGCGGTTTGGCTGATCTCCTGGCGAATTGGGGAGTGAAGATTAATAATGATCTTGTTCTGGACCAGAAATGTGAAACTGCGCAGTTCAGGACAGGAGCATATTCCATGATACGGAAGCAGTATCCATTCTGGGTTAAAATCCAGAAAGACAATTTCAGCGCTGATAATCCAATAACATCATCACTTGAATCAGCCACTTTCCAATGGCCAAGCTCAATTGAAATCTTGAAAGACAAGCTTGAGGGCATTACTGTTACAGAGCTTGTTAAATCGTCGGATAAATCGTGGTTGATGAACAAGGATTTTAACACGTCGCCAATGCAGGATTTTAATGTTTTGCCTGATGGTGAGCAGTTTATTCTTGGCGCTCTTATCAGCGGTAATTTCACGAGTTATTTTTCAGGCAAGGAAAGGCCGCTTAAACCATCCGATGGCAAACCCGCCGGCGGAACGGATCCATTCAAGGAGAAAAGCGCCGAAACTGATATTATTGTTTTCTCATCAGGGCAAATCCCGCTTAATCATATCTGGGATCCAAGAGGCGGCTCACCTGAGGTTCAGAACCTGCTTCTGAATACGCTTGATTATCTGAATATAGGTGATGAACTGATTGGAATAAGGTCTCGACACGCTACAAATCGGCCACTGGATTCAGAGAAAATTGAAACAGAAGCGCAGCGTAGAATGATTCGCGCGCTTAATCTTGTCGCTGTTCCTCTTCTGGTTATTCTCATTGGAGTTTTGAGGTTTGTGCTAAAAGCGGGCCGAAAGAAACGTTTTGAAAAAGAATTAGCTGCAAAGGAATAAATTAATCCGCACGGAAGCACCGTCACTGCCGTACAGGCGTAAGGCGCTCCCGGCATATTTTTGAGGTTTGATAACAATGTCAATAATGCGATCTATATGGAATGAAAAAGGAGCAACTCGAACAATAATTCTCGCGGTTGTGTTTGTAGTGCTGCTTATTGCGACTATCAGCCAGAGCGCAAGTAAAAAAAGAGCTGTCAAGGAGCGTGTTGAACTTGAGAGCGTGGCGCTTGTCGATGTCAACACCGATGACATTTACACGATTGAGATTCAGGAACTCCTTTCCAAAACAGTGCTTGCGAAGCGTGATGGCAAATGGTGGGTCGGCGCGGCGCAGGTCATGCCGAACATGAGTGAGGATGAAAAGAAGCAGGAGGAAATCAAGGCGTGGGATTACGCTGACGAGGACGCTGTTCTTCAGGTTCTGGAAACTGTTCAGGAGGGATTCAACAACTGGGAACTTGTCAGTGTTAATCGTGAAAAGATGATGGATTACAGAATCGGCGCGCTTGGAAGCAAATTCAGCCTGCTGGATGAAAATGGAAATGAGCTGGCATGTTTCGATGTTGGTGAGAAAGCCGCTAATTTTACCGGGACCTATATCGCGATATGCGGTGAGGATAAAATCTATAAAATCCCCGGAATGCTCGACATGATTTTCAAGCGTGATGCCGCGGGGTGGCGCACAAAAGTCATTTACGAACTCGAACAGGATGATGTTGTTCGATTCGAGATAAATGACCCGAACGATAAAAAACCTGTTGTCCTTGAGAAGGATGATGACGGCAACTGGCTTGGAACATCGCCGTATGATTTTATCCCGGGAAAGAAGAAAGTCAGCTCCCTGCTGGCGATTTTCTGCAACTACAAAGCGATGGGTTTTCCCGAAAGAATGAGGCCCGGTGAGGACAGTATCCAGACGATAACGCTTGAACTAACAGCTACAATGAAGGATGGAAAGGTTAGGAAACTCACGTTTGGCACTACGGAACAGGCTCGCGATACTCTTGTTATGGACAACGAACGCGGGATTCTCTACACGGCTAATTACATGGATGTCGATAACCTGAACGCGAAAGTGGATTACCTTTCCGAGCCGGATGATGAAACGGAAGAAAGCGAATAGGTAATAGTAAACTAAAATATGAACTGCTGGGAGCGCCGCAGGCTACTGCGGCGCTTCCGTTATTATGGATGTGACTCGCGCCGCCGCAGCCTGCATTTCGACAGGCTCAATATTAAGACGGCGCTCCCGGCGAGATTATATCAACGAAATCCCCCACACCTGATTTTGCCATTCCAACGAAACAAGATTCCGTCATTCCCGCGAAAGCGGCTGTTGAAAAAGCCTATTATATCCCAGACCGTAGGGGCAACTCTCCGTGGTTGCCCTGTATTTATGCCAATATTTAGGGTAGGCACAGAGACCTACCCCCTACATTCA
>JAGGVT010000106.1 GCA_021157815.1 bacterium
GAGGGTAAGGACATTAGCACTGCAACAACAGATACAATTCAATTTAACCCTCCAACTATGGTTTGTCGCGGCTTTTATAATTCTTATTTTTCATATCGTGATTATGATATAAATTTTGATCTGTATGGTTTTGATGAAAATGGCGATTATTGTGGACATCTTGATCATGATGGGCCAATTCATCTGCAGTCAGACATCATTCACCCAACCGTTACAGCTGTCATTTCCGAGGAAACCTTATTAGACGAAGGTGGAAGCGAGCTCCCCTGTTCCATGCGTAAACGATATATGGTAACTGTAACAGGAGATGATGATCACTGCATCGAAAGGGACCCGTTATTCTATTATTTCTTTAAAGGTGACAAACAGTGCAGCCCAAATCCATTATCCAGGTTATTGGATGTAGATGCACGCCATAATCCACCACAAAGTGATCATCACTTTGAAAGAAGATATTTCATTATGCCCAATACGCTTGCATGTGTTCATTATATGAAAATAGTTATGTTCGATAAAAAAGGCAACTGGAATACGACAAAAGTGGTCTCTTATCCTGATACTGTTTTTGACCAGCTGCCTTACCCAACAGAATTAACGCTGTCCTTCGATGATGAACACCGCGAAAGCAACAGGCAGTATGTGAACCTTGACGTATTTCCATTTGTTCCGATTGATCAACAGGTTTGCGCATATAAAATGGATCATCCAGATCACGGCAGTTTGATTTATCTTGAAATTTCCGTTACGCCACCAATTTATGGAATTACTGTTTTTATAACTTATGAGGACCCGCTTTTTGAGATGGGAAGTAACATTTTACCGACTAATATAGTTGATGATCCATACAACCCTAGTCAATATTGGTCGTCTGGACATAATCCGGATTTAACGCCGAGTGAATTCAAGCTGCTTTGGGGCAGTCATGCAGCTTACGCTGGGGATAACCTTACTTTAGGTGATAATTATAATTACTTCACGGATGGTTCTGTAAGTTGCAGTGATTTCCCGGATTGTAAAGAAGACGATCCTATCAATGATGGGCATGTTCCCCAAATACCATGTTTCTGGACATTCTATTGTCCACCGGGATTTATGTGTGAAGACAGCGAGTGTCTTAAAACAGGAATAGTACCGTTGAAAACAAATATATTCGGCAAAGCGGCAACTTACTTCGAAACACAGGGGCACGGTGGGGACAACTTCAAATTCAAGGCATATACAATCTCCGATGTATGCGAAAAGGAATGTTTATTAAGTGAGCCCGAAGATGTTTTTACCGTTTGGAGAAGAATGACGGTGGATTATGCCTGGATGGCTGATAGAAATGGTAGATATCCGGTAAATGATCAAGGTGAAGGATTGTGCAAGAATCCAGCTGGAGCTATTCAACCAGAACATGAAGGTGATCATCAGATTGGTTCCGGTGATTTTAACATGTATAAAGGCGTCTTTGATGATTGTTTTTTGGAAATTGAAGAAGGTGGGGAAAATGGCAATTTGCCCTATGAATTGGTTTTGAATGGTGGGTATGACCCTCCAGATGATAAAACCACTTATGACTATGCAAGCTGGTGGTATCCAGAAAGAGATGAAGTACTTATGCTTGGAATAGATCATTTAAATTATAAATGCGTGAATATTAAATATGGTGATACTACGTGTGGTTCAATGTCGGAAAGGGAATTCTATAGTTATGTGGCAGTTGGCAATAGGGATGATGTTTATATGGTTGGTGGGTATGACTTCATTGATGGAAAAACATATGGATATGATCCATTACATGATTCTTCATCATTAGCAATACCTTGCTTGAATACTGCAGCACACGAGCTTACTCATAATATCATTCGTATTGGCAATCCTTATCATGAAATTCCATACGGATTAATGTATGCTGGTGATGCTCCTTTTGTATCTCTAGACGGTGAAGATGACAAAGTACCGGGGCGTCGTTTTTATCTTCACAGTATTCACATAATGGATTTCAGAGCAAGCATACCTTTTGACAGCTTAGCTTATTAACATTAAGGAGAAGAAAAATGAGATCTAAAATATTCAGTTTAATGTTCATTACCATATTTATGATAACTCTAACATCATGTGGCTCATCATCTGTTAATGGAGATGAATCTGCATCCAATAGAAAAGGCACGAATGAAAATGCTAGTAACGAAACTGAAGAAATATTCGCAAGCGATACTGCTAACGGTGTAACGGCAACCTGGGGTTTTAGCCCATTAACTTATGATATTTTTTTAGACTTCAGAAATGGTTCACTTGAGTTCACTCAATTTACACTGGATTACAGAAAATACATGAATCGTGATTCAAATGAGAGACCAAGAGAATATGAGTTTTTTGGTATTATAGCGGGTCATTATTTTAAAAGAACAGATATGAATTCGATTACGGAGTTCGGTTCAGGTCTTGTAAAAATAGATAATATCAATATGACTCGTGAGAATCCGAGAAGATACTTTTCAAAAGAAGAAGTTGATGAAATTTTTAATTATCTTGATGCTAATAATGGATATTTTTTCAATGGTGAGGAATTTGAGGAGTTGGATAACCCGTACATAACTAATACAATAACAATGGATTGGACTGATCATACTTTCACTTTAATAATTCCTAATACAGAAGTTCTTGATCCATCTTTTCAGGAGTCATACGTACCTGCGTGGGCAATAAACAAATGCATTGATGAGGTTGATCTTTATCCTGACCATACACTCTCCGGTCTGTTCGATCTACTCGAAGACAATTTCATAAGCCAGTTTGAATAAAAACTCTTTCTTTTAAGAAGTTAATCCGTGGGATTACTCAGACAAGGATTTTAGAGCATTCGTTGCAGTTGGTGATATATCGGATATGATTGAAAATAATGTATGGTACAGACTTATAGACAAGCGGAAATTCAAAGATTATCCTTACCCTAGCCTAAATACTTCAGCTCATGAGTTGACACATAGCATAGTTCAAAATCCTGACCATGTTCCCTCTTACGGATTAATGTGCCCTGGTCAGGTTAGATGGGCTCCAGTTAATCCGCCAGTTGATATGCGTAAAGTGCCAGCTCGCAGGTCATATTTGCATAGCTGCAATATTATGAAATTAAGATCAGGAATATTATTCGATCCTGTCGAATACTAACATACGGAGGCAGAAAATGAATATTAAAACCAAACTGAATTTAGCGATTTTTTTAATGATTTGTTTGCTTGTCATAACATGCTTAAATGCGTGTAGTCAAAGAAGGAATCCTGATACATCAGTCAATCCTGATAATGAAAAACGCAATGAAGCTGTTGCTGGTCAAAGTGATTCAAATAAGGATACTTCCAGTAACGCGGATGTTAAATACGAAATAGATTACGCATACACTCCTTTAACACATGTTAAATTCCAAGATATTCGAAACAGTGTTGATCTATTCACAGCGATTGATATATATTATAAAAAGTCTGTGAATCCTGATCAAAATGGTCACAATCAATATTTATCTCGTTTTTACCTTGATGCTGGTGGTAGTTTTTCAATTAGCCACTATAATGACATAAGTGAATATGAAGGTACATTAGTATATCGTGATCTCACAGTGCCAATAGAGAAAGAGAAATTCAAGGTTTTTTCAAAAGATGATGTTAACGCAATATTTGACTATCTTGAAGCTAATCATGATTACTTTTTTAATGGCAATGAATATGAAGGGCTTGAAATACCTTATCTGTGTCAAGGCATAAATATATGCAATGCAAACTACATCTTCACACTATCATTTTCTGATCCCTATTTCCTTGAAGAAGCTTTTCAGGAACAGTATTTTCCCGCCTGGGCAATTAGTAAATGCATTGATGAGGTTTATCCTGACCATCCACTCTACGGTTTGTTCGAGCTGCTCGAAGATGATTTCATAAGCCAGTTTGAGTAGAATGGGCAATGGCGAAATGGGGCAGCTTCCTTTTTGTTGACTGATCAGGATTTGCGCTCTATGATAAGTGCATGCGGAGTGTATCACGAAATATATTTTCAAGTTTGGACAACCCAAAAGAAGGACTCATTTTAGCGAATTGTCAAGGAGGGCATCCGTGATGGCATATATAATCAGCCACAAAAAAGGGCGCTGTCCCCTTTTCCCCAAGAGGATTGACTTGGAAGAAATAGATGAAGAGATCATTATAAGTGGAATTACTGCAACCCATGAATTAGGTCATGCTATAGCTTTTCACAATCAGATTAGTCAGAAAACCATTGGCCATTTTTCAGGACCAGGATTAATGTGGAGTGTTCAAGGAATGCCTTGCACAGTTCTATCAAGAAAGAATGGTAGAAGAATGAGCTATTTCTGGGGAGATCATGTGTTCGTTATGCGGTTTGATCCTGAGATATAATACAAGTATCCTTTCTGAAAGAGGTATATTAAAATGAGAATATTCAGTATTTTACTATTAATTGCAATTCTATTAACAATGTCTTCATGTTCTGGCGAGAAGAGTAGTGAACAAGATTTGCATTCCAATAGCGTGGCAAGAGTGGTTCACAACAACCAAAATACTGTTCCCGATTTGACAACTGATTTGGCAAGTCATAATCGACCAACTCCACGCATTCCACGTGAACCAATAACGCAGGAGTACTTTGATGAATTCATTGAATCAACTTTGCAGTTTTCGCTTTTAAGGTTTGAGTATTCCATGTCATATGATGAAAATAATCCAAATGCAAGAAAACAGGTTTTTCAGTTAAAAATACCAATGGATATAGATAACAGTACATATTTAATTCGCAATAGAGTGTTGTCAGATATTATCAATTACAAGGCTTATTACAAAGATAGAAATCTTGCACAAAGGTTTAAGTGCCTTTTTCCATCAAACACTATTTTACCAATTTTTCAAACAATTCAATCTCAGGGTGATTACTATTTCAATGCGGGGGAATATGGTGGTGAGGAAAGTCTTGACATTGCATTGCCTAGAGCATTTGGTCATGTGAACTACATAACTATGACGATTCAAGAACCTGAGCTGGAACCCTTTGATATCCCGCCACACAAAACACTCTGCAAAGGATGGGATCCGGGTGATGATCCGCCTGCGGAACTGATGCCATTGATAGCTTATCTTGAAAGCGTGATAATCCCTGAAATGCGCCAGCATCCGTATCCGTAAATAGAAGATAACGGAGCAGTGTTCAAGGCGAAACCCGACACTTCGACAAGCTCAGTACAATCCTTCGGATTGAAATCCATTTCCCGGGTTGCATTACACATTCTAAAAACCTACACCATCAGTATCCACCTGACCAGGAAAACGACAGCGAGGAGATATACGAGCCAGCTGACTTCCTTCTGGCGTCCGCATAGAACTTTGACGATTGGAAATGATATCAGCCCCAGCGCGAGGCCATCCGAAATTGAGAATGTGAGCGGTATTCCCATGAGTATCATAAACGCCGGGAGGGATTCCGTTATGTCATCCCAGTTAATATAGATTAATGACTTCGCCATGAGGATTCCGACAATGACAAGCACGGGAGCGGTTACCGGGTAGAGAAACACCGGAGCGCCGCCCTCAATTGGAATCATGTATCCGCCGCCTATCATCATCACAACTGGTGATATGAAAATCGCGAGGATGAAACAGATTGCGGTTACAACCGAGGTCAGCCCGGTACGCCCTCCCGCCTCGACTCCCGCCGCGCTTTCGATATAGCTTGTAACCGTGCTGGTTCCAAGCATCGCGCCGACTGTTGTTCCGACAGCGTCAGATAAAAGCGCTTTTCCCGCGCGCGGCATACGTCCCTTTTCATCGAGGAAATTAGCACGCTGCGCGATTCCAATTAGAGTTCCGATTGTGTCGAACATGTCGGTCAGAAGGAAAACGACAATAACTGAAACAAGGCCAACGCCCATCAATCCATGAAAATCGAATTTGAAAAAAGTCGGCTCAAGTGACGGCACTCTCCATACTGCCTCCTTGAGAATATCCGTTGACACAACTCCCATCGGAATGCCTATCACGGCTGATATCAACATGCCCCACAAAACCGCGCCTTTGACTTTCTGCGCCATCAGAATCGAAATTAACACAATCCCGATTACAGACAGGAGAAACGGTTTAAGGTATTCGGGATTCGCGCCGAAATTGGTCATCGCGACCATCGTGTTGGGATCGGAGTGAAGCAGTCCCGCGTGCTGCATTCCGATAAACGCAATGAACAATCCGATACCGGCGGCAATCGCGCTCTTGAGTGAAACGGGGATGGCATCGAGAACAAGCTGCCTGACTTTGAAAAAACTGAGGATGATAAATACTACTCCGCTGACTAAAACCGCGCCCATTACAACGTTCCAACTGATACCCATTCCGACAACGACAGTGAAAGCGAAAAACGCGTTCAGTCCCATGCCGCTGGCAAGTGCAATCGGGTAACGCGCGTAAAGCCCCATCATGAGTGTCGCAATCGCCGCTGAAATGCAGGTGGCAACCATGACACTTCCGAAAAACGACTGGTAATCCATGCCCTCCATTGGTGAACCGGGGATGTTAATCGGCGCCGACAGAATCGCCGGCTGAACAAAAATGATATACGCCATCGTCAGGAATGTAGTGATTCCAGCGATAACCTCCGTACGAATATCAGTTTTGTTCTCTTTGAGTTTGAAAAAGCGTTCCAGCATCGCAAGACCTCCCGTAATGACTGGATGATTCACGAAAGCCTAGTCCCACGAACGTAAAGATTTACACCACTCATTTTAGCACGAAATTAATCAACCTTAAAATCAAATGGCGAAATAACAGAGGGTTTTAACCCTCTGCTATTACCAAACCCTCTGCCGTTTACCAAAAAGAAATCTTCAAAAGAACAAATGTTCATCGATACAATCGGGTTAAATCTGATATAATGACGGCTTTGCACTGGCGTTGTGATGATGATGTTTTGTTGTGTGCGCCGTGTTTGGATAAGCTTTTGTAAAAGGAAATTGACAAATCAATCGACTGTCTCATTGATTGAGCGGCTCACAAGGTTGTAAAAAAAACTTGTAGTGTTGTGAAAATAACTTGCAGTGTTGTCATTCTGAGCGTAGCGAAGAATCTATTTGCGATAACGTAAATAATACTCATCATTTGTAATCATTAAACACAATAGCATGTAGATTCTTCACTACGTTCAGAATGACAATGATTTCAGAATGACAACATTTAAGGTTCTTTTTTGAAATTTGAAACAGCCTCGTAAGGAATCGGGCTGCAGGATTTCTAATAATGAACCTAAGACGCTCTTCTCAATTCTAAAGAGTTGAGAATTTATTTTCCATATGTTCCGGTATATGAAATAACAAAGGCTGGGATATTCCAGTACAGGTTTGAGCGCAAAACTTGAACAGATCAGAATTGGTTATTCACATGCGAGTAACCTCACGAATTGGTAATAAGTGATTTACAGTCATTAATAATACAAGTT
Source organism: bacterium (assembly GCA_021157815.1). GTDB lineage: Bacteria > JAJVIF01 > JAJVIF01 > JAGGVT01 > JAGGVT01 > JAGGVT01. The sequence continues at coordinate 7,468 of JAGGVT010000106.1, forward strand.
TAGTACGGAAAAGTTATACAAAATTGGCGGGAGGCAGGATAAAATATTCAGAACTTGCCACGATTATTCTCCAGATCGTGCTCCTTTCGCTTGTCCTTGTTGATTCAGCCCACGCCGAGGAAACGGACATAATATTCGAGGCGGATCACCAGAGACGAATCCGCGACAGCAATGTTATCGTGCTGACAGGCAATGTTTATGTGAATTTCCAGGACTATGATTTCTACGCTGATGAGGTTCGCCTTGACGAGGAGAAAAAGGAGATTTTCGGTATCGGCAATGTGAAAATCGAGGGTCAGGACCGTGTAGTCAACGCCGACAGTTTCTGGTATAACTATGATCGGGATGATTTCGAGGCGACTAAAGCGAATGGAATGATTATGGTCGGAGGAGTCGGCGAACCTGTTTATTTTGTCTGCCAGAAGATCAAGGGAAATATCAACAACTACAAACTCATCTCGACCACCATGACTACATGCGAGCCGCATGAGAGCCAGGAGTATCATATCAGGGCCAATATGGTTAAAGTCCTGCCTGATAACAAAGTCATTCTTCGAAACGCATGGTTTTATTTTGGAAAGGTTCCGATTTTCTTTTTCCCTTATTATGTCTATTCACTTAAGGAAACGCCGTTTGAACTGCAGGTTGGAAAGAACCGTACCGAGGGAACCTATGTGAAGATACGCTACAACTATCTTTACAAGGAAAACATAATGGGCTCGCTTATTTATCATTACCTTTCCAGGCTGGGAATGCGTTTCGGCGCTGATTATAAATACTACATTGATGGCCAGGGCGAGGGCGCATTTAATATTACGTACCTTAGAACAAGAAAGAGCGCTGGCGGCGGCTCGGATATCTCACTCAATACACGCCAGAAATTCAGATTCTCCCCGCAGTTCTCGGGAGATGTCAGCATACGGCAGGATCGGGATGTCGATGTCGTTTCAGGCCGAACTCGAAATAATTTCCAGTCCAGAATCAGCCTTACAGACAGAACTCCAACAACCAACTCATCGTTTAACTACTCATACAGCTCGCAGAAGGGCAACACGAATTCATCAAGCGCGACATCGCAGCTGACACATCGCAGGGACTGGAAAAAACGCAACCTAAATTTCGATGCGAACTTCAACTTCAACAGAAATAACACATCCACCGAGGATAAAAACGGCAGCCTTGTGGACGATACGGAATTGCAGGCGAGGCTTGACCTATCAAAACGCAAGGATCTGTATGACTGGAAATTCAAACTTGAAAAGCGATTTGACATAGATGGCAGCCGTTATGCCGGGGATGAAAATCGAACCTATTTCAACCGGCTTCCTGAAATCACTCTTTCGGTAAAACCGGACTTTTTCTCATCTAAAAAAGAGCGGGAGGGGTACGGTGAGGGTCGGCCCGGCAATGGTTTCGTGATGAGGAAACTGGAATTCAAAGGCGCACTCTATTATCAGGGCCCCAAAGACGATGAGATTCAGGGGTTCTTCGGGAAATTCAAAACCGACATAAACCGTGATTTCCCGGTAAGTGAATCAGCGCGATTCACATCCTCATGCGGATACCTGCAGAATATATCATCGACCGGCGACGCACTATACAGCTTCACTCCGCAAATAGGATTCCGCAAGGAGTTCTCGAAGAAACTGAAAATGGACATGAACTGGCGCAAGAGTGAATCGAACGGACGATCTCCTTTCAGGCAGGAATCCGGGTCTGGAAGCAACAATAGTCTCAACTGGAATATGAACCTGAATGACAAGAAATGGTCGCATCGCTGGAGCACCGGATATAATGTAAAGGGCAGCAGATGGCAGAACCTTAATTACAACATGACATATAAAAGCGGGCAGAAATTCAGATACAACCTGTCAACATCATACGCGATAAAAGGCGGCGACTGGTCGCCATTGAACAATTCAATAACACTTACAAACAGTAAAACATATACAACAGATTTCTCGCTTGTTTACAATTTAAAAGATAACAAACTCACATCATTTTCGAACAATACAAAAATGATTCTTGGCCCCAACTGGGATCTCGAATTCCAGATGCAACACTCGCACGGCTCGGATGATTCATTCCCCTGGTTGAAAACCATTTACCTCAACAAAAGGCTCGACTGCACATTCTTCCAGATATCGTACGAATCATCGAACGACGCTATCATGTTCGCCTATGGAATAACGGCGTATCCGAAACTGAGTTACTCGTACCGCAACAACGATCAGGGAATGCGAAATACGCTGCCCGGCTTCGGCAGCGGCGGATTTGATTTCGGCGGCGGCACATTCGGCGGAATGGGCGGCGGCAGCGGTTACGGCGGCGGTGGCTATTACGGCGGTGGTGGCGGCTACGGCGGCGGTGGCGGCGGCTATTACGGCGGTGGCGGAATGTATTAGATGGGAGCTGTATCGCACTGTTTATGGTCTATTCCAGAGGGGACTGTCCCTTTTTTACACGGCAGTAAATACAGATTCTCAGAAAGTCTATTATGTTGATTTGGAGTAAAGAACAACCTGTAAAAGTAACGTCACATTTCTAATATCTACTTTATCTCCCAATCTGCGTCAACTTCGATATCAGACTGTCTTGAAGACGTGCATTTTGCTGGGGCTGGCTTTGAGGTGTTAATTGCGCCAGACACTTTTATATTCGGAAAAATGGAACTTGCTCGAACCTTTCCCCCTCTTTTCGCCTCTAAACTAATTGAGATTAATCGCAGACACAGGTACAATTAATCTGATGATTCGTCAACTGCCAATTAAAATATCGATCTTTGTTTTTCTGGCGCTTTTATCTCAGGCGGCATATGCCCAGTCAACGCCGCCTATGAGAATCGAGCTTAACCTCTCGCGCGATACAGTGTTTGTCGGCGATACGTTTGACCTTACAGTCCATTTTGAGTACACGAGCGAGATGGGGCAAATCGAAGTGGGGCAGCCTGAGTTTCCCGAGATGCTCGAATTTGAGAAGGTTGGTAGCATTCAGTATTCACAACGCCAGGATATATCGCGAAATTCGATAACCGGAAAATACCAGGCGCGAGCGCATTATGATTTCACGCGCACATACCGCGCGCTGACTCCCGGTGAGTTTATTATCCAGGGCATTGAACTTGAGATTGATGACCCATCGCAGCCGGGCGGGAAGATGAAAACACGTACTGCACAAGCGAAAATCACTGTTCTGGCTGTAGGGCCTGATTCGGAAGAGAAGATTGTCGGGGCGGAATCTGAGGAACCGGAAGAAAAAGAGGATATCCGTGATATCAAGGAACCAATTTCCGCCCCGCGATGGATTTTATATCTGCTCGGGATAGGCGCATCCAGTATCCTTCTCGCGCTCGCGTTGATAATGGTGCGTGTAATCAAACCTCCGGCGGTTAAGATTCCTGAAAAGGTTACGACTCGTAAAATTGTAGACCCGTATGGCCGCGCGATGGGTAAATTAAAGGAAATCAAAACACCGGAAATCGGCGCTGACGATGACCAAATAACTGCGTTTTATATACGGCTCAGCGACATTGTAAAGGAATATGTCGGCTCGAAACATAACGTACTGGGATTCGAGGCGACAACGTATGAGATTACATCCAGCATGAGACAGGTTTACCAGGAATTCACCGATGGCGGCCGATTAATCGAATCACTTGAACGATTCCTCAATGAGATTGACCTCGGCAAATACGCTATGGCATTACGCGAGGAGAATTTCATGGAGGCGGGAATAAATCGCGCGCGTGAATTTGTCGAGCTGGATAACCGTTACGCGAAACATGAGATGGGTGATGGTGAGGAGAATCCTTAAGCTCATGTCAAATTTATCCCTCTGGGAGCGCTGGAATCTTGCCGGCGCATAGAGCGCTAAAGCGCTCCCGTCAAGAAATAAGATATCGAGCAAATCGGTACAGGAGCATGCAAATGTAAACGAGGTTGTCCGCGAAAGCATATATAATCAGCGACATAAAAGGGCGCTGTCCTCTTTATCTCAACAAGTACGGGCGCGATGAATATTATAATCTATTAAGAAACAATAAACTCCCATTAACCCTCTTATAATGCGGCTTAGGGCGATTAAGCATCTTGTCCGAAAAGCGAAAATGTGGTATAATAGGCTTTGTCGGTAATATATCTTCGTCGATAAAGGCAAAATTGCCGTAAGGCAATGACGCAAAGAACCGGGTCTTTTTTTATTACATTAAAAGAGACAGCCGGACTGCCGAAGCGAAGCTCCCCTGCGATTAAGAGGGCAACCAACCCTCAAGTTCAATGAGAGCTTGCGGGTTGGTTTCTTTTTTGCCCCTCGACGAAAATGCAATCCGGTTAATAATGAATCTCATGCAAGGAGGCATGAATCATGACAACAACAAGAATCCTCGGACTTTTCATATTGCTTTTACTCATATTTATCGGCTCATGCGCAAAACAAGGCGGATTAAACCCGTCATCTCCGAATCCTCCCGTAGGCAATAATGACATTCTGGATGGCTATATCACTGATTCCAACGATGAACCGCTTCCAGAAATGATTGTGGAAATATATGATATGGACAATAATCCGCTTGGCCAGACAACAACGGATAACAATGGCTATTTTAAGTTCGACCTTGATCCCAATGACGATTATAAAATCTCAACCCGGGATGCATCCAGTGTTGCTTCTCTTGGTTTCTGGGAATATACAGGTCCAACAGACGATAATATCATCCCAATCAGTCCTGAGAAATCAGGCACGGTTGAGGGTTCAATCGGAATAAAAATCTGGATACCGTCAGGCGGAACAGTTTATACAATTCCGCCACTGGATCAATCAATAATCAACCCAAGCACTGGTGTAAACTTGTCCTATTCCATTCGCGCGGCGAGTTCGATGCAGAAAATCCTGTATTCAACCGACCTTGATTCACTCGCGACATCAATGAGAATCGAGGGCGCTCGCGGTGAACATGAGGCATTCCAGCTTGTTCCGTATTTGAACCAATCCGCCAACAGCATTCATGGCGTCGAAGTTACAGCATCCGACCTTCTAAAAGGCAGCGACAGAATCACCGCGAATAACATAACAATTTTCCTTGAACATTATGTCGAAGTTACAGTGCCTACCGATGAAGGCGGCGGCATTGGATTCTGGCCCGATGCGCTTGTTCCATTGACAACACCATTTGATGTCCTGACAACATCGCCGTCTCCCGTGTGGATAGATGTCAACATACCGCAAAGCGCTGTTCCCGGCGAGTATCATGGCAGTATCAGGTTTTCATCCCCGGATGGCGGCAACTATACATTTCACTACAACCTTGAGGTTTGGAATATTGTTTTCCCAAGCAGGTTCTATATAAAAGCCAATATCGGCCTTGACCAAGAGGATATCGTAGGCGCGCATAATTTACCGTACGGCCTTGGAACTCCAGCCGGAAGGGAATTTACAAGAACGTACGCCGGGTTCCTGGCAGACAGGCATATATCAACGCACGGCGTTCCTCTATTCCAGCCGAATGTTACATTGAATCCGGATAATCGCTCTTATGAAATAAATTATGGTGAAATGCAGCTTGATATTGAAATGTTCCTGGATGGCTACGATCAAAATAACTTCCAGTTCCCGCTTGATCGTTTTGATGTAATAAACGAAGGATTTATCCTTAGTGGTGAGGAACAGTGGACTCCGGATTTCAACGCCAGATTCGTTGATTTTACCGAGCAGGTTTCGAGTTACTTGTCAGCGCATGGCTATCTCGACCGCTCCTACATGTGGATGATAGATGAGCCCAACAACAAGTATGATTATGATCAGGTCCGCAACTGGTCCAATTTAAACGATTACGCATCAATTCATCCCGATTACATGGTCACCGAACAGCCCGCACCGCAGGATCCATCATTCGGTACGCTTCATGATCACGTTGATATTTTCACTATGTGCATACGGGTGCTTGATTATGGTGAATCACTTGTCCGTGCCGGCGCTGAGGATAAAGAGGAATGGATTTACACAAACACGAATGTGTATCCGTATCCCAGCATCGCGATTGACAGGCAGGGTGTGGAGCTAAGGCTGTTTTTGTGGTTCGTATATCAGCACGGATTCGAGGGAATGTTGTATTCATCAGCGAACGACTGGACGATAGCTAACCCGTGGGAAAATCCGATGACTTACAATCCCGCTTTCGGCAACGGCTGCAGCAGCCTGCTTTATCCCGGCAACATGTGCTACACGTACACCGGACAGGATAATGTAAACGGGCCTGTCAGTTCCATAAGGCTTGAAATGATTCGAAATGGCCTTGAGGATACGCAGCTGCTTTATACTCTCGCGCATGGTTTGCCTGTAAACAAGGCGGACGAGCTCATGGCCAGCTGGACAGATTACACAGATGACCCGGATGAACTTCTGAGAGTTCGCGGGGAAATCGCTGATATGATTACGAGCGGGTCGTAAGAAATAAATAGTCGCTTGTATTGTTGGATTGTCGTATGGGCGCTGCTTGGAAACTGTCTCAGAACTAATTGAAATGTGCAAATAACCAGTAATTTTGTGCTGCGGGCATCCTGGGGCTGTTGAAAAAGCCCTGAATGTAGGGGGTAGGTCTCTGTGCCTACCCTAAATATTGGCATAAATACAGGGCAACCACGGAGAGTTGCCACTACGGTCTGGGATATAATGGGCTTTTTCAACAGCCCCATCCTGCCTGCATTTTTTAATGTAACTTAAGATTTGAAAAGATGCAGGCAAGATGCCCGCAGCACAAAACACAGCACAAACAACAGCACAAAATTGTTAGATATTCACAGGATATTTACTAGATATTTATTAGTTCTGAGACAGTTCCCTTGCTACGCCCCGATTTGACCATGTTTAATGCGGCACACCAAGGCGCAGCAAGCAACGCCCCTACATATTATAGTTTATATGAATAACCAGAATCTATTCCGAATATGTTATCTTCCTGCGGCACAACTCGACTCGACGGTTGCCCGTGACCGCGCATCGGTCAATTCGCACTCCCAACAAAATTGGCGTGGTTGAATTTGATCTAAACTCATATTCCGCTTTGCCGTTTTCAATTTGCACTCTTTCTTCCGTAACCTGCGATGCAAGGTAGTTTTCCGGTGCGACATCGAACACGATTGTTACTCCCTCGAAATCGGATGGCGATGAATCAGGCACCCATTCGGCGATTTCATCGGTGGTTACAACTAATGTGCAGGATTCACCCGGCTTGCAGGTTATTTCCTCAATGCAGTCGGCATAGATGTTGTCAGACTTATCGCCGTAGTAGTAACCGACCTCGAACGCGCACGTGGTCGCTGACTGTATTGGTTTCATTACTTTATGCATTTTGGGAGGGAGGATTTGCGGTTTTAATTTTTCAGGAAGGTTTGATGTATCACTCGTTTCTTTCCATTCGCCAACTTCTTTTATTAATTGCTCTATCGCAGAATCTCCTGATTCACTGTGAATGAATTCCTTTATCTCAGTATTCAAAGGGAATGTATCTATCATTGTGTACATGGGCTCAGCGAATCCCGCAAGATTAATGTCATCGAACGCGGTTCCGTTGCTTTTCCGGACACAATCAAGGCCATAGAGAATGGCATCGACAGGATCATCACCGGATTCCCAGATATCCCATGCGGCTATCGGGTAAAATCCCGCCTCAACCCACGACTTTGTTCCCAGCGATACACTAAACGGAATGGGGATGGATATCAATGCGTAGGTAACACTGAATCCTGTGCCGTACTGGATTGCCGGTTGGATTGGTCCCGATTTGCCAAGTTTATAGAATGTTGTTGCTGAGGATATCCCAATTGACAGATTCGATGCAGGCCCAACGGGAACAGCAGCTTTGCTGAATGCGCTTGATGAGAATGTCATTCCGGAAAGGTCACCGAGATATTTTGTCGTTATGCGATCGCCATCCGGGGAGCGGACGATTCCGTAGAAGAAATCAAATCCCGCGTTGACATCAACTCCCGAATAAAGACACTCGCCTCCCTGCAATGAAACGTACATGCCCTCGGGTGCAAAGTGAACGACCCACGCGTACGATTCACCCTCCGGCATATAAGACTCCGAAAA